>JAYTPR010000164.1:0-17909 GCA_043747095.1 Candidatus Peribacterales bacterium | reverse complement strand
CTGAAACGCTCAAAGAATTACACACACATTTCGAACGGATTGATATCATCTGTCCCAAAATTTCTGGTCCTCAGGTGCGTGTTGTGCATGGAAACGTCTATCTGCATCCTGCTAGTGGAGGACTGATCTCACAGTCTTCGTACATCCTTCAAAAGGGCAGGGAACTGCACAAAACACATCGTTATGACGTCATGACGGTGCATGAATATCCTCCTTTCTATAATGGCATCGGTGCACGTTGGCTCAAGAAAACCACTGGCATCCCGACGATTCTTGAAATTCATCACGTCATTGGTTGGCCGAAGGCTGCATCGTTCTCCGAATTCATCGGACGCGTACTTTCTCGGAGATTTCTTCCCTCACATTGTCAGGCATTTGATGCGGTGCGAGTCGTGAATGGTGCGACCAAGACACTGCTCATCGAGTGGGGAGTGCCTGATACGCACATTCATACCGTTCCGTCGTTTTACTTAGATCACAACCTGATTGCGACCTCCAAAAATCAGCCAAAGACACATGATCTCGTGTTCTGTTCACGGCTTGTGGATAACAAAGGATTGCTGTCGGTCATCGATGCACTCGAAATGCTTCCGGATCTCACGCTTCTCATCGTTGGTGATGGTCCTCTTAGGAAAAAAGCTGAAGATCGTGCGAAAAAATTTGGAGATCGCATCACATTTACCGGCTGGCTTCTGTCACAGGCTGACGTTTTACGGAAGATTGCGTCAGGAAAAATATTTGTCATGAATTCCGTGAGTGAAGGAGGGCCGCGTTCTGCTCTTGAAGCGATGGCACTTGGTCTTCCGGTACTTACAACGCGCGTCGGCGTGATGCCGGACATTGTGCGGGATGGCTCGAACGGAATTTTTACCGATGGCACAGCCGCAGACATCGCAGCGAAGGCGAAGGCACTGATAGCGGATGCATCACGCCTGCAGTCTATCGGCCAAGAGGCCGCATTGGTGACGCAAAAGTTTGAAAAAAGCGCTGCAGTTCGTGCATATGCGGATTTTCTTACGTCCTACGCACGCGTTTCAGAGTAGAATCAGCTCATGCCTTTCTTCACACTCTTTCGCCGTCGTCGCACGTCGCACTCTTTCGCAGCTGCGGTCATAGCTGTTTGCGCTCTCATCGGCATGGTCGACTCTTTTTATCTTGTGCTTCAGTACATTCAGGTACTACTGCATCCAGGTGAGGCAACGCCATGCACCGTGAATACTCTCGTGAGTTGCACGAAGACAGTTCAGGGAACGTACGCTCATTACTTCCCAGGCATTCCAAACCCACTTCTTGGCATGCTCTGGTACAGCGGACTTGTTGCATACGGCGTCACCAGATATCTCGGTTCCGAATTTTCGAAGCAAGCCCGAACATTTGTGGGAGTCATTATCATTCTCGGTCTCATGCTCAGTTACCGCTTGTATCTTGCCAGTGTCTTTGAGCTGAAGGGCGTCTGTCCGTTCTGCCTGCTCTCCACAGTTCTTTCGACACTCATTGTCCTTGCATTCGCTATTGATGATCGTACCTACGATGATGCAGTGGTCGGTATTGTCACTCGTCGTTTCGTCTATGCATTCCAAGTCTTTTCCATCGCATCGTTCGTGCTCTATCTTCCGTACTTCATCATCTCCGGTCTTCTCGTTCTACCAGATCCAATGGCTGCCATCACGCATTGGTCTATGCCGGTTATCGTCCTGCTGATTGCGCTGATGGCTGCTGCTCACCTCATCGCATTCCGCATTCTTTCTCGGCGTTAGGCATCATGCGTATCCTTTTCATCACTCAGAAGCTTAAGCAACAGGATGCCTTTGGCGTTCTGTGGGTGCGTGAATTTATACGGCAAGGTTTTGATGTTTCCGTGATCTGCCTTGAGGGCTCCGGTGAGATATTTGAGTTTCCTGTGTTCTCGCTTGGTAAAGAAACAGGTGCTTCACGTCTTCAGTCGACACTCAGGTTTTGGAAGCTCATCACATCGCAGAAGTATGACCGTGTTTTCGTTCACATGTCACCCGTGTGGTACACGCTTGGGTTCTGGTGGTGGCTCGTTCGCGGCATTCCTGCATATCTCTGGTACACGCATTACAAAATGCAGCTTGGCGTCAGACTGTTTGGATTTTTTGGGAAGAGATTTTTCTGCGCTACCCCTCAAAGTCTTCCGCAATATGAAGGAAGCCCAAAGAAAGTCGTGCTCGGTCACGGTATCGATCTCGCATTTTGGCCGAAGCGTAGAAACCTCTCCATGCATGGGAGTCGCTTGCTCACCGTTCATCGCCTGAGCCGCAGTAAGCGCCTAGAGATCGTCATCAAGGCACTGCCACTCCTCGATCCCGCCTACACACTCGACGTGTATGGCATCGAAGCCGAAGTAGCGTATGCAGATGATCTCAAAAAGCTCGTGACTGATCTTCGACTGCAGTCTCGTGTCACGTTCCATGGCACCGTACCGATGTCGAAGCTTCCAGATATGTACACGCATCATCGGTTTATCATGAACATGGCGCCTGAAACCATTGATAAAACCATGCTTGAAGCCATGACGTGTGGTTGTTATCCGGTGACGACGGCTCCCAATGCCGAAGCAATTGGCATCCCCTTCGCGCCATCAGCTGATACGCCGGAAGCTGTGGCCGCATTCTTAAAATCCCAGGGGGAGAATGCACCCATTGATGGCGATGAAATGTATCGGATCGTCGAAGAGCATCACGGCCTTTCGGGACTCGTGAAGAAGATGGGTGACTATATCAGGAAAGGTAATTAAATGGCTTCCTTCAGCGCTGTGCAGACTTCTTGCACCTGTTCTTCTGTGAGCTCTGCAAACATCGGCAGTGACAGAAGCTCTGGTGCCATCTTCTCTGCGACCGGGAAATCACCCTTCTTCCATACTCCTGCGTACGCTTCCTGCATGTGGATCGGGATCGGATAGTGAATACCTGTCTGGATCCCCTTATCTTTGAGCTTCGCTTGTATAGCATCACGGTTTTTCACGCGTACCACGAAGAGGTGATAGTTGTGGACGCGGTCGACGTGACTCGTAAAGAGTGTGATCTTCGGATTGTCTTTTAAAAGTTCGCGATAGAGTGCTGCATGCTTCCTGCGTGCCGTGTTCCAGTTCTCTAAGTGAGCCTGTTTCACACCGAGTACCGCGCCTTGGATGCCGTCGAGGCGTTCGTTTCTGCCGACGACCGCGTGTTTGTACTTCTCGGCCATGCCGTGGTCTCGCAGCATGCGGATTTTCTTTGCGATGACGTCATCATCAGTCGTAATGCCTCCGCCTTCACCGTACGCGCCAAGGTTTTTACCCGGATAGAAGCTGAAAGCAGCCGCATCACCAAGCGATCCTGTACGCTTTCCTTTATAACCGCTGCCGTGTGCTTGGCATGCGTCTTCGATAACAAGCAGATTGTGCTTCTTGGCGATTTCTTTCACTGCATTCATGTCCGCACACTGTCCGTAGAGATGTACTGGGAGGATAGCTTTCGTTTTTGTTGTGATCGCCGCTTCGATTTTTGTCGTATCGATCAAAGCATCATCTTCATTGCAATCCACGAGCACCGGAGTCGCTCCGATTAAAGAAATTGCTTCGGCTGATGCAAAAAATGAGTTTGTGACCGTGATGACTTCATCACCTCGGCCGATGCCGTGTGCCATAAGGATCAGTTCGATGGCCGATGTTCCGTTGCCGACCGCGATGCAGTGCTTCGCTCCGCAGTATTCGGCGAATGATTTTTCAAATCTCTCGACCGCTGGGCCGAGTGCGAACGTGCAGTTGTCGATGACGTCCTGGATAGCGGGATCGATCTCTTTTTTAATCGAACGGTACTGGGCTTTGAGGTCGAGGAAGGGGACTGGCATGGACTCAAGCATAACAGGAGACCAATTCCCCTGTAAGATAGGGGTATGAACCGTGAAACAGTCATAAAAGGCTCTCTGACGGCTTTGAGTCCGATGACCGAGGCAGATCAGACCAAATTTTGCGTCTGGTTGCAAAGCGATGAGCTACGTTCGCTCATCGATGATCCGCGTGTTCCAGGCATTGAAGATCAAATGAAATGGTTCAAGCGCGTGCAGCAGCCTGATCGTAAATTCTTTTCGCTCATCACTGTGCCGGATGGAAAACTCGTCGGAAACTGTGGCTTTGTCGACATCGATACCGCTACAAAAGAGGCGACTCTCCGCATTACTATTGGAAATCCGGATTACCTCGGTAAAGGACTTGGTTCAGAGGCAGTGTCACTACTCGTGCACTACGGGTTTGAGTCGATGAGCTTGCAGCGCATCCTTCTGAAGGTGCTGAGCACGAACACTCGTGCCATTCGCACGTACGAAAAGGCAGGATTTCTACCCGATTCCGAGGAAACCAATCAAGGTAAGGCAATTGTGACGATGAGTCTTTTGAAGACAGCACGCCCATGAGCATTATTGCAATTCCGTACACCGGCACATTTGAAAAAAAGTGGGATGCCTTCGTGCAGACTGCACGTAACGGTACTATTTTTCACACACGCAAGTTTCTTTCATACCATCCAGCTGAACGCTTTACAGATGCATCACTTCTTTTGATGGATGGTGAGAATATTGTCGGACTTTTGTCGGCTGCGTCGAAGGACGATAACGGAAAAAAGATGCTCGTCGCGCATCCAGGAGCTTCGTATGGAGGACTCGTCGTGGATTCTACTGCCTCGGTAGAGGACACGGGTGTGATGATGGATGCAGTGCTGGAGTACGCAAAAAAAGAGAAATTTGCAGGTGTCTCTCTGCTCCGTTTGGCTCCTGCAAGCCTTCAAACGATGTATTCGGAGGATCAGCTGTATTGGGCGTTTCAGAAAGGATTTACGATGACGCGCTGTGAAATGGACGGTGCGATTGATGTCTCACGACTCGCGGAGAAGGACATCTTGGAATCTCTCAACGGCAAGTGTCGCAACATGGTTCGTCAGGCCGAGCGTGCCGGCATCACGGTGAAACTTTCTGATGACTTCAAAACTTTTTGGCCGATTTTGGAGGGCGTACTCAAGGGGCGTCATGGTACGAAGCCGACACATACGTACGAAGAGATCCAGAAACTCCACGATCTTCTTCCGGAAGGTTTTCGTTTGCTTGCGGCATACGAAGGTAAGCAGATGGTGGGCGGCATTGTCCTCATCACGATCAATTCTGGTGCGCTCTACACGCTCTACATGGCTCAGGAATATGCATCACAGCAGAAACATCCAATGCATGTGCTGCTGACAGAAGCTATCCGTCTTGCCATCCAAGAGAAGAGGCGGGTTCTGCACCTTGGAGTCTCGACGGAGGATGGCGGAAAGAAGATCAATGAAGGGCTTTTCTTCTTCAAGGAGAGTTTTGGCTGCAAGCCAGTGCGCCGCGAAAGTTGGGAAATCATTTTCTAAACCCATGACCGATAAAATTCCATGTTCGGTTCTTGTCCTGACGCGTAATAGCGCCAGTACGCTGGAGCGTTGTCTCACGCCGCTCTCCCATTTTGTGGAAATCGTCGTGCATGATGCGAATAGTGAAGACAACACGGTAGAGATTGCCAAAAAATTTGGTGCAATAGTTTTCAAGCAGTACGACACCGAGGAAAAAAGCGTGCGCGTGAAGGATTTCACTGAAATCCGCTTAAAGCAGCGCGCGGCTGCCACCTACGACTGGGTCTTCTACATCGATTCCGACGAAGAATTGAGCCCAGATGCCGCAGCGGAGATCGGACGACTGCTCGAAACGGCTGCACCGAAGACCATCATCAAGATTCCGCGTGTTCCGGTCATCGATGGCATTCCTCGTACGCACGGACACCTGACGCCGGACGTCATGCCGCGCATTCACAATAAGACGAGTGGTGCGACTCTGCGTAAAGGAAAGACCGTGCATGAAAAATATGAGTATGATTCATCGTTCATAGAGGTCTCGATCAAGAATCCGCTCTACGTCCCGCTTCCGTCGGTTGCGGATTTGCGCTCGAAAGATGATCGGTACCTCACGCTTGAAGTTGAACGTCTGAACCGCGATGGCTACACGTGGAACCAGTACGTTCGGTGGATGCTTTTTCGGGAGCCGCTCATCATGGCGGTGCTCATGCTTCGGATTCTTCTGAAGTCGCCACAGTTTTTCCGCAAAGACTCCATTCCATTTGCCCATCACTGGAGATACGTCAGATACCATGCCCGTCTATTCCGGGCGATGACCGGTCTGATGATCAGAAAGACGTTCGGTTAGAAACCTACTCTCATCTGTCGCAGCAGTGACCTCGGGTTGCTGACCAGCCTTCGCATTCGATGCTATGGCCGGTAAACCGGGACGCCGCGTCCCGGCTGCGGGAAGTAATAACGTATGTTAATGGGAACTAAAAATTGGTTTTCACCACTTTCTTCTGCTGTAGGGATTCGTTTGCGAGTTCCAAGATGCGTACCATCGTGAGGCCGTCTTCGCCGGAGACGATTGGCTTTTCTTTGCCACGGATGCACTCAAGGAAATGCCTGGCTTCTGTTGCGAGTGCCTCTTTCATCGGCAGCGAGGGGATGAGCACATCTCCGCTTCGGTACTTCGGGAAGAACGGATCAGGCTTCGACGTGTCGTGCTCGATGCCTTTGTCGTAGAGACGGATTTTCTCACTCGGTTCCAGATCATCGTACGTGATCATCGCTTTGCGTCCGGCGATGACGGTCTTTCGGATCTTCACCGGAGAGAGCCAGCTTGCGTGGATGTGCGCCGCAAAGCCGCTTTTGAATGACAAATGCAGGTGACCGTCTTCGATGTGCGTGCCGTAGTGTGCGCTCCCGACAGCCAGCACCTCTGTGACGTCTGCGAGGTTGGCGATGGCGGCGAGGATCGTGAGATCGTGAATGGCGAGGTCCCAGAGAACGTTCGTGTCTTTCTGGATGAGTCCTAGGTTGATGCGCGTAGAGTCGAAGTACAGTAGGTCACCGAATTTCTTTTCATGCGACATAGTCGCAATGGCCTGCACGGCAGGCGTGTAGGCGAATGTGTGATCTACGAGGAGCATTTTCCCTTGTTTCTTTGCGAGTGCGACGAGTTCCGCGGCCTCTTTCGAGTCGCCCGTCATCGGCTTTTCCACGAGGACGTGCTTACCGGCTTCCAGAGCCGCTTTCGCGAGAGGGAAGTGGGACGATGTAGGAGTAGCGATGACGACGGCGTCCAAGGATTTGTCGCCGAACATGTCAGCCACGTTCTTCGTGAAGCGCGTTGCGGGATACTGACGTGAGAACTTTGTGACGCGTTCTACGTTCAAATCACAACCCCACGCAAGCGTGCAGCCTTCTTGCGCCGCAAAATTGCGGAGCCAGTTAGGTCCCCAGTAACCAAGG
Organism: Candidatus Peribacterales bacterium; assembly: GCA_043747095.1. GTDB lineage: Bacteria > Patescibacteriota > Gracilibacteria > Peribacterales > Peribacteraceae > JAGORY01. The sequence goes on along the minus strand of JAYTPR010000164.1, from coordinate 10,584 downwards.
CCGACGATACCGACCGATACAGGTTTCATGCCCCGATCATAGGGCAGGATCATCCCTTCGTCACCCGCTTGATGGTGTCTTCCATGATGCCTTTCAGCGTTTCCGTGGAAAACAGGCTATGAGCCTTTCGGTAGCCAGCGGCCGAGATGCGGTTACGCTCTGCGGTGGAGAGGAAGCGCTGAAAGCCTTGTACATATTCTTCCGGCGTCGAGCACAGCAATACTTCTGAATCTTTCTCGAAAGGATAACCGCCGGTTTTCGTCGTCATTGTCGGGATGGAGCGACAGAGCGGCTCAAAGACTTTCTGCTGCATGCCTTGTCCGGTGATCCACGGCGAGAGGGCAATATCCATTCTCGAGAGGAAAACACTGATGTCCGGAACGAAGCCCACTGAGACGACGTCGTCTGCGAGATACTTTTCAAATTCTTTGGGAAACTTGCGACCTGTAATATGAAAACGATATTTGCCCGGCATAGCTTTGCGTACGAGTGGGATGACATCACGTAGTACGAATTCCACGATGACGCGGTTATGCCCCATATTGTAGTTGGAGGTCAGGTAGACGACATCCAGCACGTCTTTGTCATGGTGCGTACGTTGCACGAGGCACTGTGACAGTCCTCTGAGTGGCAAGGTTGTGGCGTACTTTGCGCCAAGTTTTTTGTACCACGCTTCTTCGTTTGGAGAGACTGCCAGTACGGCGTCGCTTTTTTTCGAGACCATCCATTCACTCACATACTTCGGCATCGCTTTCAGGATCGATGTGATACTGCGGTCGTGATCATCCAGGCACTGCGCGGCTTCGTTGTTCGATGATTTCAAAATCACCGGAATGCCGTATGAGTGGAAGATGTCTGCCATCGGCCAATGGCTGCAGTACTCAAGCCACGCGACTGTGGGCTTAAATTCCTCGATCATTTTTTTCACGACCGTGATGTACGCGGGATCAGCAAACTCCAAGGCGGCGCCATCGAGCCAACCGACGTTCAGAAATGGCAGCCACGGTTTTTTGAGGAGCAGTTTCCATGCTTGTTTCATGTGGGGTACGAGCGTCATATCCACCCCCTCATGATCAAAAACGGCTTGCAGCGCAGCTTTATCCTGAAAGTCGTGGTAACGGCCAATCACTTTCACGTCGTGCCCTAACTCCTTCATGAATTTCATGCCGAAGAAGCGGTCTTGCTGACATGCACCCGGCATAGGGTATGGCGCCCACGGAGTGAGAATAAGAACGCGCTGTTTTTTCGTCGTCTCCATATCTATGCGAGAACGGTGGAAGACAAATGTTCCGTGGAATGGACGTCGCAGAGTAGGCGCAGCACGCTATTTGCGTACAGCTCGTGTTTGGCTTTCGCATAGCGCTTAAGACTACCGATGAACTCCGGATTTTCTTGTGCGATACGGACATTGAGCCAACATGCATTGGCTTCTGTGAACGTATCGCCGAATTCCAGCTCGCCTTGGCGCGTCATTTGGAAGAGGAGGAAGCCTTGGTCTTCTAAATATTCGTTGATGTCTTTGAATGTCTTCTCATTTTCGTAGATTGGATAGAAGCGCACCTCCAGTTCCAGAGCCGCGACATTTTTCAGGGTCTGCTCTGCACCACGAAGCACCGCAAGTTCGGCACCTTGCACATCGATCTGCAGAAAGTCGATCGTCGGGAGCTTGGGTTTCAGGGCATCGATGGTCGTGACATTGATTGTTTCCGTACCGACGACTTCGAATGGCCGCGTCTTCCAGCAGAGCGGAGTGACAACACGCTTGATGGCAGCTTCATCTGGCTTGAGGAGCGAGCACCAGCCGCGCGCCTTCGTGATGTACAGAGGTGCGGTACCGTCTTTGTCCGCGAATGCGTGCGGCACGATCCAGTCAAACGCTTTCGTTGCCTGCATCTTCGCGAGTCCGGTGGATTCTGGTTCTACGCCGATTGTCTTCACCTTGCCGCGAAGTCGCAGCCATTTCGTATATGGGTCGGCCCCTCCACGTCCGCCCACTTGCATGACCGTGAACGGCTTTCCCGTCTTTGTGTTGTCGTTCGTTGCGGTGATGCCTGATACCACGGTACCGAGGAGCAGCACGGACACCTGCCTCAAGACCGGAAGCCGGAGTACGGAAACGATGAACTTGCGTACGTTCTTCATGGACGCAGTGTACATGATCCCTAGGCCTTGATTCCGAGCTTTTTCATGTCCGAGGTCATCATGATGTCGGCAAGTTCTTTGAGCGTGGTCTTCGCTTGCCATCCAAGAACCTTCTTCGCTTTTGACGCGTCGCCGATGAAGGTCTCTTTCGCAACCGTTGGACGTTTGAATCTCGGGTCGATGCGGACGATGACGTTACCTTTCGCGTCTTTGTATGTTTCGTCGTCACCGGTTCCTGACTTCGTCCATTTCATCCCTGTGCGATCGAGACAGTGCTCCAGAAATTCACGTACTGAGTGACGATGACCTGTGGCGAGTACGAAGTCGTCAGGTTTTTCCTGCTGCATCATGAGCCACATTCCCTCCACGAATTCTTTTGCATAACCCCAGTCGCGCTTCGCTTCCAAATTTCCAAGCGCCAGACAGTCCTGCGTTCCTGTGAGGATGCGCGCCAGCGAGAGCGTGATCTTTCGCGTCACATAACTTTCATCGCGCCTCGGTGATTCGTGGTTATAGAGGATGCCGTTCACCGCGAACATGCCATAGCTCTCGCGGTAGTTTCTCGTGATGTAGAAGCCATACGCCTTGGCTGTCGCGTAGGGGTTTCTGGGAGAGAACGGCGTCTGTTCATTCTGTGGGCTGATCGTCGTATCGCCAAAGAGTTCGCTGCTGCTTGCCTGATAAAAACGTGCCGGACATTCCGTACGGTGCAACGTTTCTAGGATGCGTGTGACGCCAAGACCAGTGATGTCAGCTGTGAGCTCTGGGACGCTGAAGCTCAAGTTAATCTGACTCTGTGCTCCGAGATTGTAGACTTCATCGGGACGCACTTTGTTGATGACGCGTACGAGAGAGTTGCAGTCTGAGAGATCACCGAAGTGCCGTGTCATGGCTCCTCCTTCTGTTGTACTGCGAGATTCCGCATGAGAACGCTCGAGTCCGTGTACGTCGTATCCTTTGGACGCGAGCAATTCGGAAAGATACGAACCGTCCTGGCCGCTCGAGCCGATGATGAGTGCGGAGCGCTGTGATGACATACAAGGCTTAGAGCGTAATACCCGCTTTCTTGCAGTCTTCGACGAGCATGATCTTTGCAAGTTCCTCTAGGGTCGTCTTTGATTCCCATCCAAGAACTTTCTTGGCTTTGGATGCGTCACCGACGAGCAGATCTACTTCCGCTGGACGCTTGTAGCGCGCGTCGATTTTTACGATCGCTTTGCCTTTGTCATCCTTATAGACCTCATCGTCGCCTTTGCCCGACTTCGTCCATTTGAATCCGGCATGCGTAAGACAGAGCTCCAAAAATTCGCGTACTGAGTGTGCTGTGCCCGTTGCGAGGACAAAGTCATCTGGCTTGTCTTGCTGCAACATGCGCCACATTCCTTCCACGAATTCTTTGGCGTAACCCCAGTCACGGCGTGCTTCTAGGTTTCCGAGGTACAGACAGTCCTGCGTTCCGGCCAGCATGCGAGCGATCGTGATGGTGATTTTGCGCGTGACGAAACTTTCGCCGCGACGTGGTGATTCGTGGTTAAACAGGATGCCGTTCACTGCGAACATGTCGTAACTTTCACGATAGTTTTTTGTGAGGTAGTAGGCGTAGGCCTTAGCGCACGCGTATGGACTGCGTGGATAGAACGGCGTTGTTTCCTTCTGAGGAGTCTCCATCACTTTGCCGTAGAGCTCGCTGCTGGATGCTTGGTAGAACTTTGCAGGTAGTCCGCTGGTGCGGAGAGTTTCGAGCATGCGCGCGACACCGATACCGGTGACGTCGCCGGTATTCTCTGGAATTTCAAAGCTGACGCCAACGTGGCTTTGTGCACCGAGGTTATAGATTTCGTCCGGCTTTGAAATAGTGAGGATTCTGAGGAGTGAGTTCGTGTCGCTCAAGTCTCCGTAGTGGAGGAAGAGCGGCTTCTTTGTGGCATGTGGGTCTGTGAACATGTGTTCGATTCTTCCGCGGTTGAACGTGGAAGCGCGGCGTACAAGTCCGTGAACTTCGTACCCTTTATCGAGCAGAAGCTCTGCGAGATACGAGCCGTCTTGGCCCGTGATACCGGTGATGAGTGCGCGTTTCATAGCCATGGGAAAAATGAGGGAATCGGACAGAGTCTACAGGAGGCCGCACATGAGCTGTACCTCGGTGTCCGTGAGGTCGGGGTTATTTGCGAAGTAGAAGCCCTGTGAATGGATGATGCGAGAGTTTGGGCAGTCCGCTTTTGGCAGCTCTTTTGTCCAGAATGGATGGGTTGTGATGTCACCTGCGATGATGGGGCGAATCTCGACGCCTGCTTCCTCAAAACGTTTCACAGTGTCCTCCAAAATCTTTGGCGACTTCGTCACGAGTGGCATCGCGAAATTTGAAAGACGTTCGATGTGATCTGCTTTCAGTGGGAAATAGCGATCTTCATGTTTCTGTGCGGCAGCATGAAAGCGTACGAAATTCTCGCTGCGCTTTTTGATCGTGGCCTCGAGCATCGGAAGCTGCAAGCAGCCGAGGAAGCCAGAGATCTCGGTTGTGCGGAGGTTGTACGCGGACTCGTAGAACGTATAGCGCGCATGAAAATCATCCAGTCCGTGCTTTGTGCGCAGGGTCTTCTGCTCCTGTGGAGTGAGGCTTCTGTCCCAGCCATGAGCGCGCACCATGAGAAGCATGGATGCAAGTTCGCTGTCGTCTGTGCAGATCATGCCACCTTCAATCGTGCTCAAGTGATGCCCAACAAAGAAGGAGAACGTGGATGCCAGTCCGAAGTTACCGAGGAGCTTTCCTTTATAGCGTGTTCCTAGAGACTCACAGTTGTCTTCTAGGAGCATCACACCTTTCTTCTTGCAGAGCGCTGCAATCTCGTCGATATCGCCGCAGAAACCGAGGACGTTTGTGATGAATACTGCCTTCAGGCCATCGATATGTTTTTCCAGTGTTGTAGCCGTCATATTCAGATGGTCAAGTCCGCAGTCGATGGCGACTGGGATACACCCAAGCTGCATGACGGGCATGACGTTTGTTGCCCATGTCACTGCTGAGACGCCGATCTTATCTCCTTTCTTTAGTCGTCCGAGGTTGAGGAGAGCTTGGATCAGTCCCAGGTTTGCAGCACTGCCGCTACTGACCAGTACGGAAGATGTTCTCTCCTGATACACGTTGAATGCTTTCTCAAAAGCTCCGCATTGTTCGCCCATACTGAGTCGCGGAGATGTCTTCACAAACTCTGCGAGGCGCTCACGAGTGCGCGCTTCATCAAAGAAGGTGGAACGCATCAGAGGAATCTTGATCTCAGTCATGCGGAAATCGTACCATGTTTCCGGTTTGTTTTGACGGCAAACGAAGTCCCCCTACACTCCTAGAGATGAAAGTAGCGTACTGCACCAACGTACGGCTTCCGAGCGAGCGTGCCCATGGCCATCAAATTGCCAAGGTTACGGAAGCTTTGAAGGATATGGGCCACGAGATCGAGATCTTTGCGCCGTACCGCAAGAACGTCATCGAACAGTCGTTCGAGTCGTACTACGGCATCACGTCTCCCATTCGTCTCCATCACCTCGGCTCCACCGACGGCATCGCCGCATGGTGGGCACCCGGTATCGTGGGTCTCAAGCTCACGACGTATTTACTCGGGAAGAACCTTCGTAAGATTCTGAAGAGTCGGCCGCAAGATTTTGATTTTTTGTATACGCGCACGCCTGAACTTTTGCCGTTCGTCACGGGCCTTGGCATTCCGGTGATCTTAGAACTCCATCGCATTCCAAGACTTGGCACACGGAAATTTTTGCGGTTGCTGCGTTCATGCAAGCTCATCGTTGCGCTCACAAGTCCCATGCGCCAAGCGCTCATTGATATGGGTGTGTCCGATGTTCCGGTGATCGTAGAAGGGGACGGTGTTGATTTGCATGATTTTGAAGCATTGCCGTCCATTAAAGATACAAGATCATCGCTTGGTGTTGCCGAAAATACGCCGCTTATCGTCTACGCAGGACAGCTCAAATCCATGGGGCTTTCCAAGGGAATCCCCGAGCTTTTGTCTGCATTCGAACTTTTGCACGACCGTGGTCTTGAGTTCCGCGCAGTCATCGCCGGAGGACCGGAGTCTGAGAAAGAACGTTTCATCGAATCCATGTCTGAAGGTCTGAAGCCTCGCGTTCATTTCACCGGTCACATTGCTCATCTTAAGATTCCGACACTCCTCACAGCAGCTGATATTTTGGTCTACCCCGCACCGAAGTCCGAGCACCTCTTCTATATGCGCGATACGTCGCCGCTCAAACTTTTCGAGTACATGGCCGCAGGCAAGCCTATCGTCGCTGCGAACTTGCCGCCGCTCCATGATGCAGTGGATGCCTCGATGGTGACATTTTGCGAACCCGGCAGCGGAGACTCGCTTGCGCAGGCCATTCTTATGGTGCTCGAACATCGCGAAGAATCTCAGAAAAAAGCCAGGCTGGCACGCGGTCACGTTGAGCAATTCACATGGGAAAAGCGCATGGAGCGCATCCTGAAGGCTGCTAGACTGATCTAGTCATGATCACGATTCTTAGCAGCGCCTCCGCACGTCCGAACTTTGTGAAGCTCGCGGCGGTTCATCACGCACTCGCGAAACGCGAGGGTGTGAAACACATGATCGTGCACACCGGACAGCATTACGATCCACTTCTCTCAGACATCTTCTTTAAGCAACTCAGCATTCCGGAGCCGGATCAGAACCTTGGCGTAAAAGGTGGAGCGAGTCGTGAAGAAACAATTCAAATCACATGCGATGCGATGACGCCAGTCTTGAAGCTCGCGCGTCCGGATATCCTTCTTGTCTACGGAGACGTAAATGGCGCCGTGGGAGCTGCCAGAGCTGCTGCAGATCTTGGTATCAGAATTGGACACGTCGAAGCAGGTCTTCGCTCGTTTGATACGGACATGCCCGAAGAATTAAACCGTATCGAGATCGATACACTTGCTGACGAACTTTTTGTGTCCGAGCAGTCCGGCATCGATCACCTAAAGAAAGAGGGTGCCAAAGGTCGCATTCATTTCGTTGGCAATACGATGATCGACACGCTTGTTCGCATGCAGCCTTCCATTGATGCTGCGCGCCTCTCGTTTGATCTTCCGAAGCGATACGCCGTCGCAACACTTCATCGTCCTTCCAATGTCGATACGAAAGAAGCGCTCGAGCAAAATATCGCTTTTTTGTCTGAAATTTCAGAACAATGCCCACTTGTCTTGCCACTTCACAGGCGCACGCAGGCGGCGTTAGGGGCACACGGGCTTAAGCTCGGCGACCGTATTCAGTCTATTGATCCACTGGGATATGTGGAGTTTTTGCGCCTCGTCGCTCCCGCAGAATTTATCCTCACTGATTCCGGCGGCATCCAAGAGGAAGCGACATTCCTCAAGAAACGTTGCTTTACGCTTCGGAGAAATACCGAACGTCCGGCGACAATCAAAAGCGGCAGCAACGTGCTGATCGATCCCGAGAACAAGTCAGACAGAGAGACTGTGCTCGCATTTGCTACAAAGTCAGAACAGATTTCTGTAGAAATTCCGGAACTCTGGGACGGTAAGGCGGGAGAGCGGATTGCCGATGTCCTGTGCCATTGATACAGTGACTTCCGCATGCTCTTCTTCAAGAAAAAAGCACCAGTCTCAAACGTCTACGTCTGGGTCACGACTGCGGTCATTCTTGGGCTGAAGTCGCTCTGGATTTTTCTCATGCCCATGCGCGGTCTGGCGACCACGACGTGGCTCATCGATGACAGTTTCATCGAGATGAAAGTTGCGGAAAATTTGGGTCATGGACTCGGATTTTCCTTGGATGGCATCCACGCCACGACCGGTGCGCCGTTCTTTTGGATTTACCTCTCATCACTCAACCATATTTTCTTCGGACCAGATCTTGCCATTCGCATGACTTTCTTCGAGACTGCCGTTCTCGGCGCACTCGCGGCGATTTTCGTCTTTCACATCGCACTCAAGCTGACAGAGGACAGGCGCATTGCATGGACTGCCTTCCTACTTTCGTCGCTCACGATGAATGCGTTCCAGAATGCCCTCAACGGCATGGATACAGCACTCTTCACATTCCTCGTTATCCTGAGCGTCGCATGTTATTTGGGCGTTGGTAAGCCAAAGAAGTGGACCGGATTTCAGTGGGGATGTGTCACGGGACTTGTCCTTGGCTTGACACTCATGACCCGCGGAGACGGAATTTTTATCGCCTTTGCACTTGGTTGTACAAAACTCTACGAGATCTACAGGGCTCCCCTCTGGGAAAAGAAAGAGCATATGCGCACACTTGCAGGCATCGTCCTTGTCTCAGCTGTGTGCTTTGCATTCTTCATGACGTGGCAGCTTCTGCAGACTGGTTCGCCGCTTCCCGGTAACCAAGTTGGGCGCCGTGGTCTCTCGCTCGCGTGGCACAACTTTTCGTACGACAATTTCTCCCTGCCTCAGTACCTCAAGATCGTTGTATGGAATATCTTCCAGCTCGACGAACTCATTACCATCGCGACCGGAGGATCCATGCTCATGCTCGCAGGTCTCGTCAGTGGTGTCCTTCAGAGAAAACTGCGTGTGCTCGGCGTTTTTACTGTCATCTATCTCGGTATTTTCTTCGCGTTACTCGTTGGATACCAATGGTACTTCGCGAATCTTCACGGACTTCGTTACATCAATCCTGGAGTCCATCTTCTCTTCATTTTCGTTGCGGCACTTGTGTGGCAGTTACCCGTTCAGCGCTGGAAGGCACCTGCAGCCGTTTTCCTCACGACTGCACTCATCGTGCTCTCTGGCTATAAGCACTACCAAATGACATCCCGTCTGCCATGGGCTCCGTATATGAGTTACGTCGGTACGCCGAACCCAGAGAAGAGTGAGATCTTTTGGGGCACAATCGATTGGATTCGCGACAACTTGCCGCCCGATACTATCGTCGGAGTGCGCGACTATGGACGCATCTCCATGTTTGGTGATGTGATCATCCAAGACCTTGCCGGTAACATTGATCCAAAAGTTGCTGAAGCCTTGAACGACGGCACGCTGAAAGATTATCTTGAAGAGCTCAACGTCACATATCTCTATATTCCGAGCCTTGAGATGCGCACTGACGTTCTCTATCAGTATCTGCACAAAAACCTGCGCCTCGAGCAAGTGAAAGCGGCGCCCGTCGCACCCACGCAGATTCTCTACAAGATTATCCGTTGATCGTGTTCGTGATGTCGACGACTGGCTGCTTGAATGTGATTGATTTGTAGATTGAGTGTGGCGTTCCGATGACGATGATGTCTGCTTTCGCGAGGACTTCTTCCTGAGACACTAAGCCTTCACACTTCACGTACGGGTCAGCACACAGGACTTCTTTCGCTTCGAGCTCCAGCACTTTACGAAGTTTGTACGACAGCGAGCTCCTGTTGTCATCGCTCTCTGGCTTGAACGCCATACCGAGTAGTCCTACGGTCATCTTGCTGAGGTCATGCTTTTCTTTGATGCGCTGCACCAGAATGTACGGCAGGCCTTCATTGATCATCATCGCGGCTTGGCCGAGTACGAACGAACCGTGGTTAAAGGCACCGAGTTGCATCGTGTCTTTGAGGAGGCACGGACCGGCGGCGAAGCCCGCGCGGGCAAACGACTTCATGCGTGGGTAATCCTGACGAAGTCCGGCGTGAATTTTGTCGAAGTCTGCGCCGAATTCCTGAGCGATGACCCAGAATTGGTTTGAGATCGCGAAGTTGATGTATCTCCAGGCGTTGGCGTAGAGCTTGGCGAGCTCGGCCTCGATGGGGCGAATGAAAATGGAGATGGGTGCGAGACTTTTGAAGAGCACAGATGCGCGTTTTGCGGCTGCATCGGTAAAACCGCCGATAAGTTGTGGGAGCTCACGGAGCTCTTCCAGTGACTTTCCCTGCACGATGCGTTCTGGGCAGTATGCGAGATCAATGTCGCTCTTTCCCATGTCAGAAAGTTGGCGTCCAAGACGATCTGTGACACCTGGGAAGAGTGTGCTGCGAAGTACGAGAAGTTGACCTGGTTTCATCGCGTTCACGATTTTGTGAACAGATGAATCAAAAGTACTGACGGATGGATCCAAGTATTCATCCACTGGCGTTCCGATCGTGACGATGACGATGTCGACTTCTTTGAGGACATTGATGTCCAGAGTTGCTTTCAACTTTCCGGACGCCAGAACTTTCGGAAGTAGCTCGTCAGCGCCTTCTTCCACAAATGGCATCTTGCCTGCCATGACGTTCTCCACGCTCTCGGCATTGATGTCCAAGAGATGCACCATGTATCCCTTGTCTGCAAAAGCCATGCCAAGCGGCAAGCCTACGTGGCCGCAACCTCCCACAATGACGATGGATTGATCTTGAGAAGTCATAAGGAAAAGACAGAACCATTCTCGGCGTAAACCGAGGCAGGGTCAATCAGTCCTTCTTGATCGTCCACGGCAGCCACGC
>JAYTPR010000163.1:0-1538 GCA_043747095.1 Candidatus Peribacterales bacterium | reverse complement strand
CACGCGCGAGTGCAGAGAGTGAATGCAAGAGCGATCCGCCTCCGACGATGCGAAGATGGATAGATGGATCAAGTCCTTTCACTGCCTGAGAAAAAGCTCTGAGCAAAGTGTCGATTCCTTTCATCGATTCCAAGCGTCCAACGAAGAGCACTCGTCCGGAATCCTTCGGAATTTTCTGACATGCGGTCTTGATACCAGTGAGATCGATGCCATTCGGGATAAGGATGACATTCCTGCGTCCGTAGTCCTCCGCGATCCGTACAAGATCAGTACTAATAGCTGTGATGATGTCCGGATAACGAATGATCATGCCCTTCAAAAACGTTCGATTGGTGGTCTGTAGCGTCAAAATTTTGAGAGCACGACATCGACAGAAATACAGCGCGAGCCCTGCAAATGTTTCGAGGACTGCGTGAATGATATCCGGCTTCAGAGAACCAAGTTTCATCGGCGCGAGAAACGGATACAACCATTTATCGAAAGGAAAACCGAAGCCAACGCGAATGATTTTTACTTTTCCTCCGAGCATGTCACGCTTTTTGAGTGTGCGAGACAACCTCGCAGTCACGATCGTGATATCGAAGTCATCCGCAAGACGCTGCGACACTTCTTCGACCATCGCTTCAGCTCCCGAACGATACGGAGAGAGAAAAGCCGAGAGGATAACGAGCTTCTTCATGCGCTCCAAGCAGTGAAAAGTTCATCATAGCGCTTGCCCACTTTGTCCCAACTGAAAACCTGTTCGATTCTGCGACGTGCATTCTCCCCAAGCTGTTTTCGCTTCGCAGTATCATCAACCAGCCGACGAATATGTGCAGAGAGCGCTTCTGTGTCTCCGGCTGGAAACAGAAAACCTGAGCTTCCGTTTTCTATGAGATACCTGTTGCCGCCCACGTCTGATGCAATGCAGGCGCACCCCGCAGACATGGCTTCCATAAGCGCATTACTGAGGCCTTCGGAGTAGCTTGGAAGCACGAAAATATCGGACCGTGAAAGGATATCTTCGATGTCTTTTCGGAGTCCCGTGAAGCGCACCTCACGATCATTCGCCATCACGAGCGGATGATGATCTTTATACCAACCGACCACCTGAATATCGAGGCTCGGCTTATCTTTTTTCACTTTCAGAGCAGCGACGAGAAAATCTCCCACACCTTTCACCGACTCGAGTCGTCCAATGTACGTCACGGTGACGTCTGTATGCGTCGGCCGATTTGTCGTGAAGCGGTTGTGATCAATACCTGTAGGAATAACGATCGACTTTTTTGCGATACCAAGTCTCTTCAGCACGTTTTCAGGCTGCGGATGAAAAAATACAACCTTCGTTGCAGCCTTCAAGATCAACCAACCAAGTGTGTTGCCGTAGATTGCAGCACACACCTTGCCAAGCCTGCCGCGCGGCCACCACGTGATACCCACAAGCGCATCTGTCATCAGTAGTGTCCTGAAACCAGCGAGCCTAAGACGAAGGAGTGCGATGGAACTCCAGAACAAGACCTTGTTCACGACGATGACATCAGGCTTCAGCTCACGCGCAA
>JAYTPR010000162.1:0-1672 GCA_043747095.1 Candidatus Peribacterales bacterium | reverse complement strand
GAGGCTTCGGTCTCGGCAGGGAGGATCACGAGAGATAAGACAAGACCAATGAACCAAGTGTCCGAAGCGAGTGATCATAGCCGCGTCTATCGTTCATCCTTTCTTTTCCATGCAGTCCGCAGCATTCCTCACCATCGCAAGCGTCGCAGCGGTCAGCCTTTTATCGCTAGTCGGCGTGTCGATTTTTTTGCTGCGTGAATCGGTGATCCGGAAGGCACTCCTCTATACTGTGAGCTTCTCTACGGGTAGCCTTTTTGGTGACGTTTTCTACCACATCCTTCCTGAACTTGCGGAGGATCACGGCGCTTTTGAGAAGGCCATGCCGTTTGTACTACTCGGTATCCTCATTTCATTTGTCATCGAGAAGATCATTCACTGGCATCACTGCCATATTCTTCCGACAGAACACGTTCATTGCGAACATCATCACGTAGGCATCATGAGTCTTATTGGAGACGCTGCACATAACTTCATCGACGGACTTCTCATTGCTGCAAGTTTTCTCGTCAGTACCGAAATCGGTTTTGCGACGACAATTGCGGTGATGCTGCATGAAATTCCACAGGAAATTGGCGACTTCGCAATCCTCCTCCACAGCGGATTTTCCAAAACCAAAGCCGTTCTCTTTAATCTCCTCTCTGCTAGCACAGCGCTTCTGGGAGCCGTTATTGTGCTTGTGTCAGCCGGTTCCGCTCCGGCTATTTCCAGCGTTCTTCTGCCTATCGCTGCCGGAAACTTTTTGTATCTCGCAGGTTCAGATTTGATTCCAGAACTTCACAAACACACCGGACTTCGTCAGGGTTTCTTGCAGCTTCTTTGTATGATTCTCGGTATGGGCGCGATGTATGCGCTCACGTTCCTGGAGTAGAGTGTCGTCCATGCGCCACGTTATAGGCCTCATGGCAGCGGTGTACGTTTTACTCGTTCCGATGAACGTCATCGCGCAGGGCACGGAGCAATCTGTTCCTGCTGAGCTTCCCATCAACATCATTTCCGATGAGTACGGAACTGCAAAGGTTGTCACGATCTATCGCGAAATCAGGGATACGATCGCGGGGTACGATCATCTGACGCAAAAACTACGCCTTCACATTCTTTCCGGCCCTGGCACGGGAAAGGAATTCGACGCTGATCATGGCATGCTCCGGGGTCAAGAATACGGAAAACTCAATGTCGATGACGTTGTGACAATCCAAACCATCACGCAGTCAAACGGCGTCGTGCGTCACATGATTCACGACATGTACCGGCTTCCGGCTATCGGTTGGTTGCTCGTTGTTTTTGCCCTGCTCTGCGTCTTCCTTGGTGGTATCCGTGGTTTCACGTCCATCGTGGGCCTTTTTGCGAGTATTGGCATCCTCTTCGCCTTCGTCGTTCCCGTCATTGCCGCCGGGTATGATCCGCTCACCATAAGCGTCGTCGGTTCGTACGCCATCGCGTGTACATCCATGTATCTTGCGCACGGCTTCAACAAACGAACGTCCGTCGCGCTTCTCAGTACGTGTATCACTCTCGCACTTGCGGCACTTACTGCCTTTTTATCCGTATATGCTGCCAAACTTTTCGGCATGGGTTCCGAAGAATCGATGTACCTCATGACAGGACAATTCAGCGGCATCAATCTCAGGGGACTCCTCATTGGTGGCTGCATCATCGGTGCACTCGGTGTCCT
>JAYTPR010000161.1:0-1160 GCA_043747095.1 Candidatus Peribacterales bacterium | reverse complement strand
GCGATTCGCTTAAAACAGCTGAGTGTCAGTGATGCATCACTGCAGAAATTTCTTAAAACAGCAGCTTTTGCAGCCTCAGATAAAGAATTTTCCACAATGATCGTTAGTCTTGATCTCACAAAAATTTCTGGTGACGACATTGCGGAAATCATGTTTGCAATTGGAGCAGATGGCACAGGGGTTATGATTGCGCAGGCATTAGAGCATGCGGAAAATCGTGATGTAGTAGAGCTTGCTTGTGCACTTTCGCTTCTCAGACACGAAATGCTTGAAGCACTTACCGCTCCCACCGTTTAGCTATGGCTACACTTGATACAAAGACTGAAACGGCCGAAGTCACCCTGCAGGATTTAAAGCGTGCAGTGTACGGCAAGCAAAAGGCTGAAGTAGTTCAAGATGCGACATTCTTGAGGTATCTCGACGATAATCCTGATGTTCGTGAACAGCTGGTTTCTGATAAGAACCTTCTTGAAAAACACGAAGGCCGTACGCGCAGACTTCGCAAGAACATTCAGGCTTTGCTCGGAGAAGCTCGCGAAGAAATTCATATTACTGCTGCAAAAGAGCGTTTTAAGAAAGGCGTCGAAAAGAAGAGCTGGGGGCGCTGGGCTCTTGGAAAAGTCGGTTCAGCTATCACGTTTCCTTTCCGCTTTGCATATCATCACCCTATTCTTACCGCTCTTATCGCGCTTGCTGCTTATGCAGGTCTGTCTTCGCAAGTGCAGAGCATCTTCAGCGGAGTTGCTAGCACGGAGGGTCTCGGAGTGGAGAACGCTATCGGGAAAGCCCAGGATCTCATCCGTTCTACCTTGCAACAGGCAACCGGAACGACCGGCATTGGTTCCGTCGGTACTAGCACTCCGACTGCGGCTGATCCTTTCTAAAGAAGAGTAGAGATATCAAAAGCAAACATTCAAAAACAAATTTATGGCTGAAACACCGACTCCTCCGGCGATTCAGGACTACATCCGTTCCGTAAGCGGTCCGGAGACGGATGCTGCAAAACGTCCGGATTGGAAGATTCCGCACACGACGGCCGACAAAACTAAAATCGAGAAGACGCCGATTAAGAGAGAGCAGCTCGAAGCGATCGAAGCGTCGATCATGAACGACAATACCCTCAGTTCGTACGAGGAATTGTCGGTCCTTCGCGAGACATA
>JAYTPR010000160.1:0-1511 GCA_043747095.1 Candidatus Peribacterales bacterium | reverse complement strand
ATTCCAGCGTCCTCGCAGACGAGCCTCCGGGCATGGAGAGGATGCCTGCGTCGATCTTTTTTCCTTCTAAAAGAATAGGAAGAGACTCAGGGTGAAGGATGTTGTCATCAATGATCATGATTTTTTCTCTCATGGACTGACGGATGGAGCCCATCGCAGCTCGGATTGCTTCCGTCTGTTGTCTCCAGAAAATTTTTCTCTCTGGTGTGACGTCCATCTCCGATGTTGCAAGCACCGCGAGATAATCTCCAAGTCCAAGCTCAGAAAGAAATTTGTATGCGTTGATTGCATTGACCCGTGTGCGCTCCGTACCGATGACAATGCTCTCTGACTCTGCCATTGCGAGCGCCATGAGCTGGAGCCCGCGTCCGGTTCCGATGTCGACAACAATTTCTCCTTTTTGAGGATCAACAAGTTGTGCGATGGCATGGTAGAGGCCAGCCTCTTCAAGATTCTGTGAATCCTGTTCCCAGTCTTGCCCATAGCTTTGTTCCTGGCTCTGGATAGCGCTGTACGCCATGGTGTAATCAATATTTCTCATAGAGGTTTAGTTGAAGTCATAGTCGTTTGCGCGCTCAAGGGCGCCTGTGACACACCGCCATCCGCCGGCTTGGCCGTCATCGTGGCCAATAGAGTCTCGCTCTAACGGAGCTACCGGGCGCGTTTGCACGTTGTACTTCAGTGACCGCAGAAGCTGAATGGTTCGCGTGGCTTCGGCCGAGATGAGCGGCGTCTCCGGATCGAGCCAGAGAATATTGCAGCCGAGTTTTGACCAATCGTCCGGACTGCGGATGAGCTTGTCGTACTGTCTCTGAAGAACTCCGAGAGATGCAGGGTGCATGCCTTCTTCTGACACGATGGCCTGACGTGGTTCTGTTCTGCTTCTGCGCGGCAGTGGTGCAAGTACGGTATCCAGATCGGTATTGAGTGACATGGGAAGGATCATGAGCTCTCGCGTGCTACTGATTTCTTGTAGGATATTTCGCATCGTGCGAATTCCCTGGTTTCTCATATCGATGGAGAGCAGTATTTCAGTGAATCTGGCACTATCGACATTTCGGTATATTGATTCGATGTAGTCCGGATGCTCTAGTCCGACCATGATCGAATCGGAGCCTAGGATGGCGTTTCCCCATGTGAAGACTGTCTCGCACTGCGTCTGACGTTCGTTTGGAATACGCTCCATAATCCGCTGGTAGTGGCCCCGCATTTTATTTCGATATGCAGAAAGGTTCGAGAGAATTGCAGTGTCATCGATGACGCCGAGGAAGTCTCGGCAGTAGATATCCCGACCGATATACGCAGGAATATTCCGCAGCGTTGGTGCAAGATTCGGATGATGCGGATGAACGATGCGCACACCACGTTCCGTCAAATCTTTCTGATGAGCGTAGAGAAGCTTGTGCTTGTCGTTGTGAGTGGACTTACGGAATTCTGCATCCATCTCGTCAATGCTGTTTCCAAAGGCAGGCGCAAACATTGCCGGAGTCGCTATCGGATTCAGCATCGCC
>JAYTPR010000159.1:0-1013 GCA_043747095.1 Candidatus Peribacterales bacterium | reverse complement strand
GGAAGTTTCCGTACAGATGCAGCACTGAAACGGGCATACGAAAGTATTCCTGCCGCCGACTTGGATCTCTATGAGAAATTTTCTGTTCATCAGAATTTCTACAATCAGTACTTCTCAAGCTGGCGTCATAGCGATCTGTACGTAAACCCATACTCTCGTCAGTGGGTGACGATGTTTGGTGAGTGGAAAAATAAGGGTTACCCGACACTCATCGATGAACAGAAGTTTTCCCAGTACCAACAGGCTGGAGTGCGTCCTCAGAATGATCCGTTCAGCTTTGACAGTGATCTAGGATGGCTCAGAGACGCCGAAAGAATGCTTCCAGGATTCACCTACGATCCTAAGCATCCTGAGCGAGTGATCAGCACATATGTAGAGCACATGAACATGCTCCGTCTTCGTGCGCCGATCATTCAGCAGGAAAACATTTTCGATAGGTTGAAAGAACCTGATATTGCAGATCTTTTGATGCCGAGACGTGCAGAGAATGAGCAGTTCATGAGGCAGAGAGAGACGGCTATGGATAGGCTTCGGATGTCTCTTGAGAGAATGCAGCAAGAAAAAAGTTTGCGTGTTGCAGATGGATCACAGGGAGGTAGGGAGCTGTCATCGTTCGATAATCTCTCGGGAAGCCTTGCTGTCGAAGAAAAAAATCTTCAGACATTCATGCAATCATGGGCTCAGAAAGACGGATTAGATGCACTACGTGCAGATATGCTCAGTAAGCGACTCTTCGTCATCTCTTCGCCTCCAAACCTCACAGAGATTGATTTCTCAGGCTTTAACCGTAGGCGTTGATCTGGCCTTTTGAGGCCAAAAACCCTAGGATGCTGGCGCCATGAACCCTTCGACTATTCCGCAAATGCGGAATCGCTCAGGGCAAGTATGCGCCCCTTATGAATCGTAGAAATTTTTGCATCATCGCTCACATCGACCACGGCAAGTCCACCTTGTCCGACCGCATGATGCAGCTCACCAGTACGCTGCAACTTCGCGAGCTCAAAGAACAGCAT
>JAYTPR010000158.1:0-18824 GCA_043747095.1 Candidatus Peribacterales bacterium | reverse complement strand
GGTGCAGCTATCGAGGAGCTTCGCAAAGAACTGGAGAAGAAATTTGGAGGATCGTTTGAAATCAACGTTCACGAGATCCGCACTCCTGATGCAGACGCTGTCTGTATCGCAGAGAGCATCCAGGGACAGATCGAGCGCCGCATGCCATACCGCCGCGCTTGCAAGATGGCTATTGAGAAAGCGATCTCGGCAGGAGCTATCGGTTGCAAAGTAAATATCTCCGGTCGTTTGAACGGCGCAGAAATCGCACGCGCTGACGGATTCAAGCAGGGCAACGTTCCACTCCAGACTCTCCGCGCAAACATTCAGTTTGCTACTCGTCACGCATCCACTCCATACGGCACCATCGGTATTCAGGTGTACGTCTACAAAGGAATGGTGTTCAAGAAGATCAAAGAAGCTACCTCCGCCGCACTTACTTCCCTCCCGAAAAACTAAACGACCCCTCCCATGCTGCAGCCTATTAAGACCAAATTTCGGAAGGCACATCGCGGTCGCGGACAGTTCCGCGGCAAAGCCACTCGTGGCGCCACGATTGCATTCGGCTCCTACGGCCTCAAGGCTCAGGAAGCAGGCGAGATCACGTCACGTCAGCTCGAAGCTGCACGTCGCGCCATCACCCACGAAGTCGGCCGCTCTGGTTCTATCTGGATTCGTATCTTCCCTCACAAGCCAATCACCCGTAAGTCACCAGAGGTGCCCATGGGATCCGGAAAAGGCGCCGTTGAATTCTACTGCGCAGTTGTAAAGCCTGGCACCATCCTCTTCGAACTCGACGGTATCAAGGAAGAGCTCGCACGTGAGGCATTCCGCCTGGCATCGCACAAACTCCCAGTCGCCACCAAATTCGTACAGACCCTTCACAAGCACGCATCATGAAGAACAAGATCTCCGTCACCGAAATCAGGCGCATGACGCCTCAGGAACTCCGCAAGGATCTCCAGATCAAGCGCGCTGAAGCAGCCAAAATGCGCATTGGTCTCGAGATGCAAAGCGAGAAGAACTCCGGTCTCTACCGCACACACAAGCGTGAAATCGCACGCATGACCATGGTGCTCCATGAGATGATGAAGAACCCAACCGCAACCAAGCCTGCTGAAAAAGTTGCCGCAGCAGAATCCCCGAAAAAGGCTTCACAAAGCGTGAAGAAGACTGTAAAAGGTACCGGCTCCAAAAAGAAGAAATCCGCCTAATCCCACTTATTTCCCCACGCCATGCGTACGAAAATCGGAATTGTCACATCGGCCAAGATGCAGAAAACTGTCGTCGTGACCGTTCACAGGTCCGTGATGCATGCGATGTACGACAAGCGTTTCCGCGTCAGCAAGAAATTCATGGCTGACTCTACGGGCTTCGACTTGGGTGTTGGTGACGAGGTTGTCATCACAGAGTGCCGTCCGCTTTCCAAGAACAAATGTTTCCGCGTTACTGAGCTTCTCAAGGCCGCACCACGATTGGCCGAGGTGAAGATGGAGGAGATCGAACTTCAGACCAAACGTGATCACCGCGACACTCTCGCTGTGAAGACTAAGAAGCAAGTTCCCGCCAAATCATGATCCAGCAACAGACCGTCCTCGCCGTAGCCGATAACACTGGTGCAAAGACCTGTATGTGCATCAAAGTCCTCGGTGGCTCGAAGCGCCGCTACGCAGCGGTTGGTGACGTTATCGTCGTCGCCATCAAGACTGCAGCTCCACGCGGTACTGTCCGCGAGCACGCTGTTGAGCGCGCAGTTATCGTTCGCACAAAGTTCATGACTCGCCGCAAAGACGGCTCCGGTATCCGCTTCGATGACAACGCGTGCGTCATCATCGACGCCAACAAAGAACCAAAAGGAACTCGTATCTTCGGTCCTGTCGCTCGCGAACTCCGCGCAGCCGGTTACCAGAAAATTATCTCCCAAGCCCCCGACGTTCTCTAATCTCCCATGAAACTCTCACACGGCGACTCCGTCATCGTCACCGCCGGCAAGGACAAAGGCAAGAAGGGCACCATCATGCGTGTGCTCGCTGAGCAGAACCGTGTCATTGTGAGCGGCGTCAACATGGTCACGAAGCACGTCAAAAAGACAGCGCAGGAAGCAGGTAAAAAGATCAAATTCGAAGTCTCTCTCCATGCAAGCAATGTCGCAATCCTTGATCCAAAGACCGGCAAAGGAACACGCGTCGGTTACAAGGTCGACAAGACAAGCGGTAAGAAGACACGCATCGCAAAGGGCAGCGGCTCCACACTTGAGCGTACGAAGGTCGCCGCTGATACATCTGACAAAGCAGCTACGAAGTCCGAAAAGCCAGGCAAAAAGTCTCCATTCTGGAAGAAAGTAGGCTTCGGTTCTGATGTCACAGCTGTCGGAACAGAAGGCGCAAACGCCGATGCTAACGCTACCGCAACGCCAATTCCCGCACACCGTTCTGGTGGCCGCGGCTCCTAAACCATCATGAAGTACGTCCCCCTCCAGAAACGGCTCCGCACGGACATTGCAGAAGCTCTCAAGAAAGAGCTTGGCGAGAAGAATGTGCACGCGCTCCCACGCATCACGAAAGTGATCGTGAACGTCGGACTCTCCACCAAGAAGTACGGAAGCAAAGACATCCAAGCTTTTATCGGCGAGCAGCTTGCACTCATCACGGGTCAGAAGCCGGCCATCCGCAAGTCACGCCTTTCCATCAGCAACTTCAACATCCGTGAGAACATGGTCGTCGGCATGGTTGTCACACTCCGTGGCAAAGCCATGTACAACTTCCTCGATCGTCTCCTCAACTACGTCCTCCCTCGTATCCGCGACTTCCGTGGCCTCAAGCCACAGCTCGACGGACGCGGTAACTACGCTATCGGTATCGTCGATCAGTCCATCTTCCCTGAGCTGCCACCACCAGAGGCTAATAAAATCTTTGGTATGCAGGTTCAGATCACGACGAATGCAGGCACCGATGAACGCGGACTCGCTCTGCTCAAGCAGATCGGTGTTCCGTTCCGCCGCCCACAGAAGAAGGCCGGTGACGTTGCAACTGCATAAGAAACAAGCGATACTCCCTTACCCCTAACCTTTCCTCGACTTTCCCTCTCCATGGCACGCGACGCAATCGTTATCAGCTGGCAGAAGAAACAGGCGAAGCACGCGAAGTCTCGCGCTGCGGGGAAAAAGCCGAAGTTCCCAACTCGTGTCTACAATCGTTGCAAACTCTGTCACCGCAAGGGCGGCTACATGCGTTTCTTCGGCATCTGCCGCATCTGCTTCCGTGAGCTCGCGACGAATGGCGACATCCCGGGTGTTAAAAAATCTTCCTGGTAATCCTCCTCAACCATGCCTGTCACTGATCCCATCGGCGATCTCCTCACCCGCATCCGCAACGCACAGCACGGTCGTAGGACCGAATGCCGCGCACCGTGGTCCAAAATGAAAGAGGGTATCTGCCAGCTTCTTAAAACCAACGGTTACGTAGAAAACGTGACGACCGAAGGCGAGGGAACACAGAAAGAAGTTGTTGTAACGTTCCTGACAGATCGTCTCCCACTTGAGCTCAAGCGTGTTTCCACTCCCGGTGGACGCAAGTACGTCGGAGCCACCGAAATCCGCGCACTTCTCCACGGAGCTGCTATCGCCATCATCTCTACCTCGAGCGGACTCATGACTGGAAAAGAAGCTCGTGAAAAGAATCTTGGCGGCGAATTCCTCTGCACTATCTCCTAAGTCATCCTCTTCCCATCTCATGTCTAGAATTGGAGCCAAAGCCATCGCCATCCCCCAGGGAATCACCGTTGAGGTGAAGGGCTCCGTCGTGCATGTGAAGGGTCCGAAAGGCGAGCTCACCTACACCCTCCTTCCAGAGGTTGGTATCGAGATCGAAGGTTCCACACTTCGTGTGAAGCGTGTGAAAGAAAACGGTGATGCTAAGGCACGCCATGGACTTGCACGTGCACTCCTCGTGAACATGATCAAAGGTGTTGAAACTGGTCATGAGCGCAAGCTTGAGATCGTCGGAGTGGGTTACAAAGCCATGCCGAAAGGAAAAATTCTGAACTTGAGTCTTGGATTCTCCCACCCGGTCGATTTCACTCTTCCTGCTGGCATCGAAGTCGTTCAAGACGAGAAGAACAAGAACCTCCTCACCATCAAAGGTATCGACAAGCAGCTTGTCGGTCAGGTTGCCGCCGATCTCCGCTCCCTTCGCCCACCTGAGCCGTATAAGGGTAAGGGTATCCGCTACACGGACGAAGTCGTCCGCCGCAAGCCGGGTAAGGCAGCAGCTGCTAAAGGCGCAGCCGCGTAATCTTTCTCTCTAGTCTCTCATGCGTCCCACCAAACTTTCCCTGAAGGCCAGCCGCAAGCGCCGCATCCGCGCAAAAGTGAGCGGTACCGCTGTGCGTCCACGTCTCTCCGTCACTGTGTCTCTCATGAAAGTCTCCGTACAGCTTATCGACGATACGACAGGCAAGACCATCGCTCACGCCGCATCCACCAAGGGCAAGAACATTGCCGCTGCAGTGAAGGTCGGACAGGACATCGCAAAGAAGGCCAAGGATCTCAAGATCACAACTGTTGTCTTCGATCGTAACGGTCGCAAATACCACGGACGTATCAAGGCTCTGGCCGATGCCGCTCGTGAAGCAGGACTCGCATTCTAATCACCTGATTTCTTCCTCCGATTCATGACTGCCAAGACTACCAATACTCGCCCGGACCGCAAGCGCTCTGACCGTCGCAATGACCGTCGTGAGCCAAGCGAATACGAAGACGTCACTCTCGCCATCGATCGCGTTACGCGCGTGGTGAAAGGAGGTCGTCGTATGCGTTTCCGCGCTGTCGTGGTTCTTGGTAACCGTAAGGGCAAAGTCGGACTCGGTACTGGTAAAGCTACGGAAGTGCAGATGGCTGTGCAAAAGGCTCAGCGTGATGCAAAGCGCAGCATGATCATCATCCCGATCAAAGGCAGCACGATCCCACATGAGGTCAACGTGAAGCACAAGGCAGCTAGGCTCCGTCTTATGCCTGCAAGCAAAGGAACCGGTAACATCTCCGGAGGTCCGCTTCGCACCGTGCTTGATCTCGCAGGTATTAAAGACGTTCTCGCAAAGCGCTTTGGCACAGGCAACAAGCTCGTCAACGCTCAGGCAGCCATGAAAGCACTCAAGATGCTCCGTGGTAGCCGCATCGCAAAGATCACTGACAAAGCTCCAGCCGCCGCAGCCTCCGCAGTCGGAGTATCTGGCAAGACTGCAGCTGAGCTCGGTATCCACATCCCAGAGGGGCCGATTCTTCCAATCAAGGAAGTAACGGCTACCGCGAAGGACATTAAAGAGATGGGGCAGGGACCGAAGGGCTAATCATTCCCTTTGAACCTGCGTGCTCTCGACACTCTCTTTCGTCATACTCTTTGCATGGAAAAAGCACTTCTCATTATCGCAGCGAACGGCTTTCAGGATAAAGAACTTGCAGCTGTGCGTGATGCACTTATCGCTGCAGATTTTGCGGTCGAACTTGCGAGCAGCAAGAAAGGATCGTGCACCGGAAAATTTGGATCAACGGAAGAAGCGCTCTACGGATTTGAAGAGATTGATCTCGGTAATTTTGATCGCGTCTGTTTCATCGGTGGCCCGGGCGCCGTTGCCATGGCAGATGATGCCATCGCTCAACACCTCACTCGTTCCGTTGTACGTTCCGGTAAACCACTCGGTGCTATTTGTATTGCACCCACTATTCTCGCAAAAGGGGGAGTGCTGAAGGATCGCAAAGCGACTGTCTGGGATGATGGCGCAGGTACGCAGATCGATCTGTTAGAACGCTGTGGAGCTTTTTATGCCAATGTACCGGTTGTCGTCGACGGACTGATCGTCACCGGAAATGGCCCAGAAGCCGCAGTAGAGTTCGGCAAAATATTCGCTGCACTGACGGTCTCGTAGATTATTTGAGAACCTTCTTTGCAGTCTCTACGTCGTCGACGGCGAGGTAGCACATCGCTTCTTTGCCGAGGGACGTTGCGTAGATGTGGTGGATATTGATCTTGGCTCCGGCGCACATACGTGCGATGTGCGCGATGGCACCTGGCTTGTTTTTGATTTGGATGGCGAGAACTTCAGTTGTGCTGATAGTGCCGATGTCTCGAAGCACCATTTTTGCTGTTTCGACATCATCGACAATGAGGTGCACCACGGATTCTTTCTCGCCATCCGTACAGAAGAGAGCTTCTACGTTGACGTCCGCTGCGCGGAGCATGTCCGACATGCGCGCAAGCGAACCTGGGCTATTGAGTACTCCGACGTTGATCTGAAGTGCGATTTCCATGAGAGAAAACAGTGGCAGATATCCTGCCTTTGGGGGCGGGAATGTCAAGGGATGAGTTCTTAACAATGCTCTAAATACCGCGCAGTTCATCGCAGAAACGCACTGCGCGCTCACGCGTCGCCGTATCTGCCTCCTGGATATTGCCTGCCGCGATCATGCGCATGACGTGCATCAGGTTAGGTGCTTTCGTGCGCGATGGTTCATCTGGCTTGTCACTATCAAGGACGATCTGCATACGTGGATCACGAGAGTACTTTTCAAATAGTCCGACGGACCACGTCGCATCATTTTCTGCGGCTCGCATGCGTGGCATGGCAAATGGTGCGCGGTTTTCGCAAGCACGTCTGTTGCTGCAAATATCTTGCGTGACACTTGCGAGCTCCGTGCCGCAGTTACGACAGATGCGGTCAACGGTTGCTGCGGATGCAGCTTCATTGATTGAGTCACGGCGTCGTTCACTTTCATGCAAAAATTGCTGAGTATCGTTCCCTGTGATCAGCGTCTGTTCGTGCGTGATGTAGTTGCCGATTGCCTGAGAATTCATTTCGTACGATGGTTTCATGAGTGGAATTGGGGAAATGAAAAAATAAAAAAAGTCGCAAGCGTTCTCGGATACGAGAAAGCTGACCCCGCGTGGGAAGGGGGCTCTGCTTCGGATTCTTCGTGAGATCCGTTTACGCAGCCAGCCGCCTTCCCGCCGTAAGCAGGAGGTTCTGAGTAAGCGTAAGGGACAGGACTTTGGTCACGAACACATGGTGCAATGTCCCTTCCCCAAAATCAAGAGCGTGCCATTCCAATCTTGATTAGTGGCTTTTTGAAGCCAAAAAGTCTTCTTTGTGCCTCAGGACAAAAACCGGCTTCTGATCTCTAGCCACTCGTCATTTTTCCCTGTAATCTCCCTGCCCGCACTGGTAGAGTGTCATTTGTTCACTCTCCAGACCGGATTCATTTCGTACCGTCTTTCCCATGCTGCACGCTCTCAAGCCAAACAAAGGTTCTACGCACACACGTCATCGCGTTGCGCGTGGTAACGGCTCCGGTTCCGGCACCACTGCTGGTCGCGGAACGAAAGGTCAGCAGTCCCGCGTCGGTAAAGGCCGTCGCCTCGGATTTGAAGGAGGTCAGACCCCACTCATTCGTCGTCAGCCAAAGCTCGGAGGATTCATCCACCCCCGCCGCGTGAATATGGAGCCCCTCAACCTCGATATTTTGGAGAAGCGTTTGCAGGCTGGTACGTACGATCTTGCAGCTCTGAAGTCTCTCCGCGTTATCAGCGGCAGAGCTCCAGTCAAACTTCTCGGACGTGGCACTGTCACGAAGAAGCTTTCCCTCACCGTCAACGCAGCCTCCAAGAGCGCAAAAGCAGCCGTGGAGAAAGCTGGCGGCTCCGTAACCATCGTCAACGCCTAATATGTTGCAGTACTTGAGGCAACTCTGGCAGTCGAACGATTTGCGCAGGCGCATCCTGTTCACATTGTTCATTCTCATTGTTTTCCGCGCTGTATCGCATATCACTATCCCAGGTGCTGACCGTGCTCTCCTTCAGCAGTTCCTCGCAAACGGTAGCGCATCTGGACCACTCGGTATTTTTGCCGCACTCACCGGTGGAGCAGTCCAGAACTTCTCTATCGCACTCCTCGGTCTTTCTCCGTACATCAACGCATCCATTATTTTGCAGCTCTGTACTGTTATCTTCCCGCGCCTTGAAGCTCTCAGTAAAGAGGGCGTGCAGGGTCAGCAGAAGATCAACACCTACACGCGCTGGATGAGCATCGTCCTCGCGTTCATGCAGAGCTACGGATTCCTCATCCTCCTTAACCAAGGCGGAAGCGGCAACATCGTACCAATGACATTCCCGCACGTACTCCTCCCAATGCTCTTCGTGTCGGTCGGATGTGTGTTCGTCATGTGGCTCGGTGAGCTCATCACAGAGAAGGGAATTGGAAACGGTATCTCGCTTCTCATCTTCACAGGAATCGTCGCTGGTATGCCACGCACGCTCAGTACAATGTTCGCATCTGGTCAGGACAAAATCTCCGCTTTCTACCTATTCGTCATCGTGTCGCTTGCCATGCTTGTGGCAGTCGTTCTCTTTACGGATGCGCACCGCGCTATTCCTATTACGTACGCTAACCAAGGCGCAGGCCGTGGCGTGAAGGCAAATATTCCAATCCGCCTCAACCAGGCCGGTATGGTGCCAATCATCTTCGCAATTTCTTTGATCACGTTCCCGGGCATCATCGCGCAGTTCTTGCAGACTGCTCCACGCTTTGCAGGTGTTGTCAGTTTCATTCAGGTCAATCTCAACTCCCAGACACCGAGCATTCTCTACATGGCGCTCTACTTCCTCCTCGTTATCGCCTTCACCTACTTCTACGTCTCCGTCACGTTCAAGCCTGATGACCTCGCTGAGAGCATTCAGAAGCGCGGAGGCTTTATCCCTGGTGTTCGTCCGGGCCGCGAGACTGCCAAGATGCTTGAGAAAATCAGCAACCGCCTCAACCTATGGGGTGGAGTCTTCCTCGGCATCGTCGCCATCGTTCCGCTCGTCTTCACACGCTACTCCACGCTCGCAAGCCAGGATCTCATCATCTCAGGTTCCGGTCTCATCATCATCGTTGGAGTCGTTCTTGAGCTCATTCGTCAGGTCAACGCACAGCTCCTCGTGCACGACTACGAGAAATTGGTGTAAGGAGAACATTGGTGTGAAGTGAGAAGGCTTTTTAAGATATAGAGATACAACCGCAGCTGCGACGCCGCGTCGCAGGTTTTGAGTATGTTTCTCTATCCGGGACGCGGCGTCCCGGCTGCGGGGAGCACCACTCGTAACAATGTTTCGTCGCGGCTTTTTTTTATTTTCTTTGCTACGATACTGACATGGATTTAGTCTTCTTCGGTATTCAAGGTTCAGGAAAAGGCACACAGGCAAAGAAGCTTGCGGCAGAGTTTGGCTATGACATTTTTGAAGCAGGCGGCGAGCTCCGCAAGATTGCAGGAAGCGGCTCCGAACTTGGAGTGACGGTGAAGAGTTACATCGACCAAGGTCACTTGGTTCCGCATGAGATCATCATGCAAGTGGTAGCGACCGCCATCGCCGCGCGTCCGAAGACGACGAAAATTCTCTTCGATGGCATTCCCCGTGATGATGCTCAGAAGAAAGACTTTGATGCCGTCATGCAGGTTGCAGGGCGTGATTTTCGGTGCATTCACTTCCTTTTGGACGCTGATGAGGCTGAAAAGCGCATTTTGGGGCGCGCCACCCAGGAGGGGAGGGCTGATGATGCTGATACCGCCATTATCCGACGGCGGATGGGTACATTTACGACGAAGACACTGCCCGTTATTGAAGCCTACAAGGCAGCCGGCAAAGTGACCGAAATCAGCGCAAAGCGACCTGTAGACGACATTTACGCCGATCTTCAGAAGTGCGTCTAAGCAAGTGAAACTGACCTCTAAGACCCTTGATAAATACCCTAACTAGGTGCAGAGTTCGCGAGTCCTGTATATTTGACATTATTCCAATTTTATATTTTAATACTATTACTATGAATTCTCCTTCTTCTGTCTCCACCGGCTTAGACACCGATACCGTTGAGATGAACTTGGGTGCAACCCAGGAATTCAAGCTCCCAACGAAGTATCCACGTCTCGTAAAGCCGCCACAGAACATTCTGCTTGGAGGGCTTCAGGGTGCAGGAAAGGGTACGAACAGTAAGCGTTTCAAGAAGCGTGAGGGAATCGAAACCTATGTCTCCAGTGACGAGATGCGTAAGCATCGTACGTTCCCAGAATTGGATCATGATATGAAGAACGGTGTGCTTGTGCCAAACGAGCGCGTCATGATCATTGTTCGTGAGTACCTTGAGACACGAAAGGCACTTGCTGAGCTCCTCGTAAATGGTTCAAAGAACGAAGCTGAGCTCCAAATCTTTGATGGTATGCCTCGTACGATTAAACAGAAAGAAGACTTCGATAACCTCCTTGAAGAGTTCGGCCGCGACCCAGCATGGGCTGTGAAGCTAGAGCTTGATAGTGATCCACAGGTTGCTGATGAAATCGCTCGTGCTAGCGTTCGCTTCCGTGTTCGCAGAGATGCCGCCAATGGCGCCGCACGATCAGACGATACGGACCCGACGACAGTTGAAAGGCGCATCAAGGGTTTCCACAAAGATACAGAGCCTCTCTTTGATAAGTACGGTGAAGAAGGTCGTCTTATTGTTGTCGATGCTAAGCCAAGCTTTGACTACGACAGTCTTGATATTGAGGATGACGCAACGTTTGATAAGAGCGCGGAAGATATCTACGCACGTCTCGTCAATGCGCTCAATACGCGCAATGGCTAGAGACAGAGCAGGCGTCAATCTGTAGGCTATCCCTATGCATTACACGGACACCTTCCAGATTTTTACGGCAGCTCAGCAGGACTCGCTTCGTAAAGGCGGGGTCATCCTGCGCGAGTGCTTAAAGCACGTTGCATCCCTCGTGAAGCCGGGCATGTCTACGCTTGAGCTTGATAAAGCCGCTGAGGATTTTATTGTGCAGCGAGGCGGCGTTCCTGCATTTAAGGGTTACCACGGATTTCCAGGAACGCTCTGTACGTCGGTGAATGACCAGGTTGTTCATGGCATTCCGTCAGCAGGGCCGCTTCTCAAAAATGGCGACATCATTTCTCTGGATGGTGGTGTGATTTTTGATGGCCTCTACACGGACTCGTGCGTCACGGTCGGCGTGGGGCAGATCGATCCGAAGACGCAGGCGTTTCTTGATCACGTCTCGCAGACACTCGAATCCGTCATTGCTGATCTCGTCCATCCGGGTACGAGAGTGGGGGACATCTCGCATACTATTGAAAAGGGTCTGCGTCGCGGTGGCTTTGGAGCTGTGCGCTCGCTCACCGGTCATGGCCTGGGAGATAATTTGCATCAGTTTCCTGATGTGCCAAACGTCGGCAAGGCAGGTACAGGCCCAGCGCTTCCTGTCGGCACGATGATTGCTATCGAGCCAATCGCAACCGTCGGTTCTCCGGAGGTCTATACCGCTATCGATAACTGGACGGTGCTGACCAAAGACAAGTCACTCGCCTGTCATTTTGAGCATTCTGTTCTCATCACAGAACAAGGATGCGAGATCATTGTGTGATCTGCACCCCTGTTGCGTATCATTCAGTTTTTAGACGGCGCCCCGGTCGCGCTGAAAGTTTTGTGATGGGCGAATGCTGGCTTGGGTAGTGGCCTCTGGCTCAGCCGGCGGAGCTTCCGTTGCTGGCTTTGCACCTGCTTTAGCTTCAAGACTCTTGATGAGTCCAGCGACGCCGCGCAGAGCCGGAGCCGGATGATCATTCTTCGTGAGGTCTTCAATGTCCGTGGTCTCAAGGAACGGCTTCAGTGTCTCCGCAAGAGTGTCAGCACCGGTCATCGTGAGTCCGAATGATCCGTCATGCTTCACATCCAGTCCCTGGACAATCTTTCCGGTAGCACTGTCGCCGAGGCTGATAAGCTTTGTGCCCATTTCCTCAAACTTCGTTTCGGTTTTTTCAGCGGTCGTATTCCATTCAGTTTCCAGCGTGTCGAGCATCTTCACATCGGTTGCCATTTGATCGCGTGCGGTCTGGAGATCCTTCACGAACGTGTCGCGGTTTTGCTCCATCGTCCTGAGGTTTTCCTGTTCGGTCGCAAGCTTCGCTTCGGCTTTCGTAATGTCCTTCTGGATCTCGTCCTGTTCGTCTTCTGGTGCTGCTGCAAGCTTCTGCTGGAGGTCGGCGACCTCACCCTTGATGCCGTCAACTTTCTGGCTTTGAACGCGGATGTTGCCATCGCTGTTATCAATCTGCGCATCGAGCTGCTCTTTGATAGTGCCGAAGGTAGCTTCCTTCTCACCCTTTACATCAGCGACTGATTTCTTTGGGTCTCCACGAACCTGGCTAATGAGACGTGAGCGAAGTTCTTTGTCTGTTTCTGTAGATTCTTTGGCTGCCTCGCGCTTTTCAACTTTGTCGGCATCTTTGTCATCAGTGTCTGTGTCTGCGTCATCCTTTTTCTCCTCCGTTTTGCCGTCGAGGGCGTCCAACGCTTCGTCAGTCTCCTTTTTGTTCTTCTCGGCGCGTTCTGCCTCCGACAGATCTTCGTTCTTCTCGGCGTCTTCATCCGTTTCATCTCCTTCCTTGCCATCTTCTTTTCCTTCTTCCTTTTTCTCTCCATCTTTACCCTCAAGCTTACCAAGACGGTCGGACATCTCATCGAGCTTCTTTTTCATCTCTTCAATAAGCTTCTTGAGTTCTGCAATTTCAGGATTCGCCTCCTTATCTTCTGCTGGCTTTTCCGTTCCTTCTGCAGCTGGAGCGTCTGTAGTTTTCGCATCAGGATCCTTCAGTGCTGCAGCAAGCGCATCACGAATATCTTCATTGCCCTTCCACATCGGGTTTTCCATGTTTTTTGCAAACCACTGCGGATCTGCTGCGATGTTTTTGAGGCATTTTTCTTCCATGCTGAAGTTGCGTGCGTTCTGTTCCATGCGCTTTGCAAATCCATCAGGATCACTCTTCCTCTCAGCAGCGACAGCGTCAGCATGCTCTTTGGCGCCCATACCGTCAGCTCCTTCGATCTTTGCCTGTTCTGCCGGAATCATTTTGTTCATTAGCTTCCATTCACCAGTACTGACGTTCATGACTTGAACGCCGGTATTTGGAGAGTAGGCAAGAAGAACTTTTTCGCCCTTGTCATTCTTTCCCTCTTTATAGAGGAACGGCTTTCCCGTGCCATCCGTCTTACCATTGTTGATGCTCGACCACTTGTCGGGATTACCTTTGCGGACATCAGATAGCTTGTCGGTCTCTTGCCCAAGACGCTGTTGCACTTTTTCCTTTTCATAACTCTTTTCAGGTGATTCCTTGGATTCAGTTGTCTTCTCTTTCTTTTCGCCAGACTCAGGCGTTGGTTTTTCACCTTCGGCTGCAGGAGTCTCTTTCTCAGTTGGCACCTCTGCATCAGCAGGTGTATCAGTTGTAGCCCCCTCTGTACCAGCGGGTGGTAGACCCTGCTCTTCCTCGTTACTAATCTTCGTCGGATCAACGCTCGTTGGATCCTCGGGAGTCTCAGTTTCAGTCGGAACCTCTGCATCAGCAGGAGTTTCTTCCTCGGCAAACTCAGGTTCAATTGGCTGATCATCCGGGCTTACGGGTCCATCTCCCTCTGGAGACCTCATAAAAGGGTCTTCATCTTCCTCAGCAAACTCTGGTTCAATCGGCTGATCCTCTAGATTTACTGGAGCCTCGCTATCGGAAGGAGGTACAGGTGTCTGTGTCTCGCCCGAGCCACGTAGGCCACGGAGGAATCCACCAATCTGATCTGCACCCTGCTTCACTGTTGTTCCCGTCTGTTCGACGAAGTCAGCTGTTCCACTGAGCGCTGCGTTAAGGTCGATCTGTGCATTTTGTACATCTGGCTGTGCCTCAATCTCACCTACATCTGGGTTCTCATTCATAATCTGATCAACTTCATCGATCGGCTCCTCCATGGCTGCCGTATCTGCAGCAGCAGTATCCACTTCTGCAGCAGCAGTATCCGTAGCGGCATCAGACGTGTTGAGCGTTTCCGTTGGCTCAACGCTTTCAGGTTGAGGCGTCGGTGTTTCCGCCTGCGTAGGTTCTGGCGTCGGCATCTCATCGTAGATGAGACGGTGTTCCCGATCATCAGTAGGGAAGTGGGCGAACGTACGCATAAGGGGATTGGGTATGGATATTGTTTTTTGTATTAAGCGGCTTTCATCTGCTTCTCCAAATCGGCGAGTGCTGCATCTTCTTTCTTCTTCGATACTTTTTCTGATGCCTTCACGACAGCACGCTTGTAGGCAGCAATCGCTGTGTTCACGCGTGCAAGCCACACTTTGTACTGCGTGCGATACTCCTTAAATGCCTTTCCGTAGCGTGCATAGCGCTTCTTGCGATTGGCTGCAGTTTCTTTCTTGTACGGTGCATCGAGCTTTTTGAGGTTTCCAAGGACAAGCTCCGGTTCGATCTTGCTCATCAAGCGATCATAAATTTCCTGTCCTGTCGGCAGAGCTTTGCCCTGAAACAGGACGCGCTTGCGTGGAGCCTTTGAAGATTTTGTTTTTGGCATATGTGTATTTTTTCATCTCCATTATACAATATTTGATCCTTATTCGCAATACCACCCAGAGAGCCGTCCGGAGTGCCTCTGTGCACTGACTGACTTTCTTTACGCCGGTGCTTTTCCTGATTGCGTCTTCAGGATGTCATTTTCATGAGACAATAAAAAATTAATTTTGCAATAGCTTTCATCACTTTCACTCTGTTTCTCATGGGTTTGGGGCTTGCAGGAAGGTTTTGCGGTCTGTAGGATTCCTCGGCTTTCATCACCCTTTACCCAGCAAGTGTCAAAGGATGTTATCGAACTCATTGGCGTCATCGAGGAGTGCTATCCGAACACTACGTTCCGAGTCCGCATCACTTCGCAAGAAGCCAAGAACCACGAGCTCCTCTGTCATTTAGCCGGACGCATGAGGGTGAACAAAGTTCGCATCCTTCCCGGTGACCGTGTGAAGGTAGAGATGACTCCCTACGACCTCAAGAAAGGGCGCATCGTCTATCGCTTCCGCGCCGACGACACGCGTCTCACTGCCGACGGACAATTGGTTCCGACCCCTACAACGCCACCTCCTCCAGCCGTTTAAACCCTCTCATGAAAGTCTCCCCATCCGTCAAACCTCGTTGCAAAGACTGCGCACAAGTACGCCGCAAAGGCGTGCGTTACATCGTGTGCAAGAACCCACGCCACAAGCAGAGGCAGGGCTAATATTGTTACCTTTCATTTTTCACTCTTAACTTCTCTCATGGTCCGTATCGCAGGTGTGGTTCTCCCCGGCAATAAGCAGATCGAAATCGCTCTCACAGCGATCAAAGGCATTGGACGTCCGATGTCGAAGCGTTTGCTGACGGAAGCCAAAATTCCGATGGATACGAAGGCCGACAAGCTGACAGAAACGCAGGAAGCTCTCCTTCGTACGCTTGTGGAGAAACTCCCAACAGAAGGTGACCTTACTCGTAAAGTCTCGCTTGATATCAAGCGTCTTCAGGACATCGGTACATGGAGAGGAGGACGTCACAAGAAAAAATTGCCAGTACGTGGTCAGACATCCCGCCGCAACGCTCGCACGCGCCGCGGTAAGAGGAAGACTGGTCTCTCCGGACGCACGACTCTTACCAAGACCTAATCCACTTTTCTTATGGCTGAAGCTCCTAAAAACAACGTTCTCGCGATGCTGGAGGCTAACCCCTCTGCATCCGCTGCTGCTGATGCAGCTGCAAAAGGGGACGCCGCACCTGAGGCAGGGAAGCGCAAAGTAAAGAAGAGCAAGCACAGCGTGCCGAAGGCTCGTGCCTGTGTCTGCGCTACGGAGAACAACACCATCGTCACTATTACGGATTTGAGCGGCAAAGTTCTTTCATGGGCCAGCTCCGGTTCTTGCGGATTCAAAGGAGCTCGCAAGTCCACTCCCTACGCAGCGAAGGTTGCTGCTGAGAAGGCAATGACTGTCGCGTCTCCATACGGTATTCAGTCCATCGAAATCGAAGTAAAGGGCATCGGCCCAGGACGTGAGCAGGCTATCCGCGGACTCCAGATTGCAGGCGTTAACTTCGAGTGCATTACTGATGTCACGCCTATCGCTCACGGCGGTTGCAGGGCTAAGCGCCCACGCCGCGTCTAAACTCGTTTTCCACCCCCACTCTTCTCTTTCTTATGAGGTATACAGGTCCCAAAGCACGGCGCGTTCGCAGGCAGAACTTCAACGTCTACGGTTCTCCGAAATACGACAAAATCCTTCAGAGAAAGCCGAATCCTCCGGGAATGCAGGCTGCAGCTCGTGGAGGTCGTCAGGCAAAAATCTCCGAGTACGGAAAGCAGCTTCTTGAAAAACAGAAGGTGTGCTCCATGTACGGTGTGCATGATAAGCAGCTCCGTTCCGTGTACGCAGAAGCAAGCCGCACACTTGGCCAGACCGATGCCATGATGCACACGCTCCTTGAGCGCAGGCTTGATAGCACTCTCTACCGCGCTGGTTTTTCCACCACGCGTCTCCAATCTCGCCAATTCATCTCGCACGGACTCTTCACCGTCAACGGTGTCCGCGTCACCATCCCTTCGTACCGCATTAAGGTTGGCGACATCGTCAAAATCCGCGAGAACCGCAAATCTTCCCCGGTCTTTGGTCCTATCATCACGGCGCACGAGAAGTACGTCGCTCCAGATTGGATTAAGTCTGACCCTGTCACGATCAGCTTTGAAGTAAAAGCTCTCCCATCTGAGGAGAAGCACTTCGAAATGGGCATCGACATGCGCAAAGTGATCGGTTTCTACTCTCGCTAAATTTCCGTACAAAATCTCACTCCCCTTATTTAGTTTCATCCGCCCTTTATGCACATCATTCAGGAAGAGATTGGCCTTCCAAAGGTCACGCATGTTCAGGTGAAGAAAGGGGACGCCACCCACGCAATCTTTTCCGTCGGTCCGTTGCCTCCTGGTTACGGTATGACGCTTGGCAACTCTCTACGCCGCGTTTTGCTCAGCAGTTTGCCGGGTGCAGCCATCAGCTCCATTCGTGTCTCTGGCGCTAACCATGAGTACACGACGGTGAAGGGAGTTCGCGAGTCGGTTCTCGACATCGCTCTCAACATGAAGCAGGTGAAGCTCCGCAAGCACCACAAAGATTCCGAAATCGCCACGCTGGAGGGCAAGGGTCCAAAAGTTCTCACTGCTGGTGATATCAAGGCAAGTTCAGACGTTGAGATCCTCAACCCTGATCTTCCTCTTCTCAAGCTTGAGAAGGGTGCGTCCATCAAGATGGATCTCACGATCGAGAAAGGAGTTGGCTACCAGCCTGCTTCCGAGAGGAACAAGAAACACAACGAGCCAGGTCTTGTGCACATTGATACGATCTTCAGCCCAGTCGAGCGCGTTCGCTTCGAAGTCGAATCGAGCCGCGTCGGTCAGCGCACCAACCTCGAGAAGCTTGTTATCGAGATCGTCACGAACGGTTCTCTCTCCGCAGACGAAGCAGTCCGTTTCGCTTCTCAGGTTCTCTCCCAGTACTTCAATTTCTTCGGCATGGATCAGGAGACAGTCGAGAAAGAGTACATGGCTGACTTCACACGCACGAGCCAGGTCGCTCCAGAGACTGATCGTCAGTCCGTGAAGGAGAGCTACACCCCAATCGAAATTCTCAACTTGTCGCCACGCACCTTGAACTCGCTGATCAACGCCGGTGTCGGCTCCATTGAGCAGCTCGTGAAGTGCACGCCTGCAACCCTCAGTAACTTCCGCGGTTTCGGCACGAAGGCACTCGATGAAGTGAAGCAGACGCTCGCTACTCGCGGCCTCGCCCTCTCCGAAGAATAAGAGACCTAGCCACATCCCGAATTTCTCTCTAGAATCTCCGTCCCATGCGTCATCAGAACCACAGTCAACGGCTCGGCAGAAAGCCTGATCAGGCTCGATCTCTGCTCAAGAACCTCGTGACGTCCGTCCTCCTCTACGAGACGGTACGTACCACGAAGAAGCGCGCACAGGTTGTGCGACCGCTCATTGACCGCGTTATTGCTATCGGCAAGCGCGAGAGGAATGATCTCGCGATCCGCAAGATCAACGATATGGTCTGTGACGACAACGCATGCCGCAAAGTGCTCGAAGTTCTTGCACAGCGTTACGCCAAGCGTCCGTCCGGCTTCACTCGCGTGGTGCCAATTGGACAGCGTCAGGGTGATGGTGCGCTCATGGTTGAGCTCAGCCTCGTTGATGCAGCTGCTCCTGTCGTTGAAGCAGACGAAGCTCCAAAAACTGCCAAGAAAAAGACCTCTGCCAAGAAATCCGCCTAATCCCCCATGAAGACCTCATTCCCAAAACAGGCAGCTCCAAAGTGGTTCATCCTTGATGCCACTGACAAAGTCCTCGGACGCTTGAGCGCCGAAGTTGCGAACGTTCTGCGTGGCCGTTACAAGCCGAGCTACGTTCCACACATGCGCTGTGGTGACCATGTCATCATCGTCAACGCTGAGAAGATCAAAATCACAGGTTCCAAGCTTGAGCAGAAGAAGTACTTCCGCCACGCTGGTTACCTAGGTCACCTCCGCGAGACGTCCATGGACGATATGATGGAGAAGAACCCAACCAAGATCATCGAGCACGCCGTGAAAGGAATGCTCCCGAAGAACGCAACTCGTCAGCACACGCTCCTTCAGCTTCACGTTTTCAAGGGTCCAGCCCATGATCACGAGGCACAGCAGCCTGCCGCATTCCCACTTTCCATCTAAATCATGTCTCGCCCGTACTACTACGCCCTCGGCAAGAGAAAGAGCGCCATCGCCAAGGTTCGCGTATACCAAGACGGTGAAGGCAAGATGACGGTGAACGGTCAGACCTTCCAGAAGTATTTCTTTTCGACTCTCACAGAGAACGCACTTGCTCCACTTGCTGTCACAGACAACGCAAAGAAGGTGGACGTTGAGGTCACGGTCATGGGTGGTGGCAAG
>JAYTPR010000157.1:0-2123 GCA_043747095.1 Candidatus Peribacterales bacterium | reverse complement strand
GAACGCGGTGACAGTTCGTGAACGCGTCATTCACATAGACATCACCAAGTTTTGCGAGAGCCTTGGAAAACTCCGGATCATTCTTTTTTTCCTGCGGGTGAAAACGAAGATTTTCAAGAAGCACAACTTCACCAGGCTTGGCTTTGGCAACGGTTTTTTCGGCTTCCGGACCTATGCAGTCAAATGCAAAATGTACTGTCGTTTTCAGAATTTTTTCAAGGACTTTCACGATCGGTTTCTGGCTAAACTTCGGGTCTGGGCCGTCTTTTGGCCGTCCCTGATGAGCCATGATGACGAGCACCGCTCCAGAGTCGATGATGAATTGCATCGTTTTTTTGATGGCCTCCACTCGCGTAACATCGGTGATGCTTCCGTCATCTTCCATCGGCAAGTCAAATCCGGCGCGAAGAAGTACGCGTTTCCCTTTGATATCTGCCTCTGAGAGAAGTCGGTAGGTCACGAAGCAAGTGTACGCATGACAGTTCACGACGCAAAGAACAGACTCAATCGAGTCCGGAAAAATCAATCCAAAGTTATTCAGGCCATCCAGAGCTTCAAAATAGCTTCTGGGTTATTTCCAAGAAAATGCCCTACGAGCACTCCCCCCTCGTTTTTGACTGTATCAACTCGTCCATGCTTCACAGATGCATCGAGTCTATCCATCAGTGACACAGCATCCGCCTGCAGAGAGTCTGCAATGAGGTATCCCCTCCTCTCGAGGAGGAACATCTCAGAAAGTCTCGTCACAAGATCATGCTTACTATGCGTACGGTAGAAATCAAAAAAGCCGTCGATCTTCTCTTTCTTTAGAAGTGCGTTCCACGTTTTACGGGCATTCGCCGTGCAAATGGGTCCTAGTAGCCCGAAGACGTATTCATGAGCCATGATGCTACAATTCTAGTCGTATATGCAGCTTCCCGCGATCATTGCATTCGTCCTCGCTGTCTTTGGGTATGTACTCAGCCTAAAACTTTTTCCAGCTCTTGGACTTCTGGACTTTCCGGAGCGCTACGGCCTGAAGCGCGGCCGACTCCCCTATCCGGCTGGAGTGGTCGCAATTGTCGTATTTCTCGGCGTTTTTGCATTCGCTACACCCATCGGACTCAAAGAAGTCGGTGTCATCCTCGCAGTCGTTATTCTTGCGCTCACATCGTTTATTGATGATCGCACTCCCCTCCCCTCGTGGGTTCGGCTTCTCATTCAGGTCACCGTTGCATTCATCGTATTTGCTGCCGGTTCTCGCATCTACACGCTCACAAGTCCCGTTGGCGGCATTCTGAAACTAGACTCACTGGTGATCAGCGCAGGCCCACTGGGTACGCTTCCAGTCCTCAGCGGCGTGTTCACGGTCGTGTGGCTGCTGTTCACCATCAACGCACTGAACTGGTTCGATGGCATCCCAGGACAAGTCAGTGTGATCTCCATGATCGGCTTTCTCATGCTTGGGCTTCTCGCATATTTCCGAAACGGTGAAACAGACACAGCCGAGATCGCATTTGTGCTCGCGGCCATCGCAGCAGCCGGAATCTTTTTTGATTTTCCTCCGGGAAAGGTATTGCTTGGTGACACCGGCTCCATGTTCTTTGGACTCATGCTCGGACTCCTTGGCGTGTACCACGGTGGCAAAGTAGCAACGATCTTCTTAGCACTCGGAATTCCGCTTCTGGATGCCGCATTTGTCATTATCAGACGCATAGCAAATGGTCGTTCCCCTCTTCAAGGCGGCCGCGACCATCTCCATCATTTACTGCTCGATAAAGGGTGGAGTCCGAAGCACATCATCGGACTCACTGCCATTCTCGGTACAGCATTCGGCGTGATCGCGTTATTTTTGAATACCACAGAAAAAGGCATCGCATTTATTGCTCTGACAATTGTTGTCATATTATTGACGCGTTACGCACTTACAAAAAATTAATGTAGAAAAGGCGATAGGTTTGCCTTCCGTAAATCTATTTCTCCATAATCATCGGTGCGCTCACCGTAGTGAAAGCGCCACGCGTAGAGATGAAGAGTGTTTTTGTTCCTTTCGAGAGAACGTTCACGGTTGCGATACCGTTTACAAAGTCGAGAGGGCCAAGCTCAGAGGGACGAATGGCTGCATCACCGAACTCAGGGATCAC
>JAYTPR010000156.1:0-1297 GCA_043747095.1 Candidatus Peribacterales bacterium | reverse complement strand
AGAAGACATCTTGCTTAGTACGGGAGGAAGCTCGAAGTTTTTGTACAAACCGGAAAAGTTGGAGCGCCCGAGGTGCGCACGCATCGAAAACGTTCCCTGCAACCAGCGAAGTATCTGCGTATTCGGATCACGAGCTTCATTGAATGTGTATGAGTGATCCGCAATTTCCCATGGTTTACCGAGCCTGTCTGCGAACATCGTTGTCAGCAAATCATCACTGGTCGCACCAATGTACCGATGTCCTATTTGGTGACGAATGGACGTAAGTGCAAGCGTGTCGCCAAGTGTCGCGCCACCCGGCATGAACCGATACCAACTGTGCTGACTTTCATCGAGCCAACGATGGGCTTCAGAACCTGGCCTTCCAGGATCCGGTACCAGGACGTTGAGACCTCCTGCACCAACACTGGCGTATTCCACGTTGTTCCAGCGTGCACCGATCAGCTGAAGTGAGCGCGCCTGTTTCTCATCCATAAGTGATGAAAGTCCGTTGCCGATGTACTGACCTTTTGGATACAGCCACGTGTCATCGTCACACTGAAGCATGTTCGCCGGCGGATGCGCCCATGCACCGGAAAGCATCGACTCTTCCATCCAATCCCCTACTCCCTTTAAGACTCCGTTTTTACCATCAACATGTGAGACTTCATGGGGCTCAACAACAAAGAGCCTATGACCATCGCCGTGCGGATCATTGATATAGCGCATGCATCCTTCAATACCTGCCTGCACGTCACCGATGCGCGCCATGACTGCCGCATTGTCCGTAATACATCGGTGATTCGCTCCGTGATCTAATCCAACGACAAGATCAGCTGATAATTCTGCTTCCGTTGCTTGCCTCAGAAGTCGTGGCAAAACGACGTTTAATTTCGCACGACTGCTTTCGCAGGCTGCAAGAACGATGAGGAGTCTGTTGTGATCAAACTCTCTCACGCTCGAACGAAGCTCACTCTCAAGAGAGACTATGTCAGAAAGGTCTTTCGCAATGAGAGTAGGTTCTCCGTAGAGATTTGATT
This sequence comes from Candidatus Peribacterales bacterium, assembly GCA_043747095.1. GTDB lineage: Bacteria > Patescibacteriota > Gracilibacteria > Peribacterales > Peribacteraceae > JAGORY01. The sequence continues at coordinate 278 of JAYTPR010000156.1, read as the reverse complement.
CCGGCGGCGCACTATTCTGTGTTCCTGCTGTAAGCGACATTGCACTATTGTGAAACGCGTGTGGGAAATGTCAAGAATACCAAACAATCCATTGCCACAGTCAAAAAATGAACGACTGAGGTAATCCAGATGGACAAAGCTACCGTTCTCGTAAGAATGACAGTATGGAACAAGATGCACGGAACAATGAACTACCCATCATGAAGTCACCCGAAGAAACCCGGTGTGTCGGCTGTGCATTTACACGTGCAGACGTCGAGAAATCTCCAGCTCTTCGA
>JAYTPR010000155.1:0-2918 GCA_043747095.1 Candidatus Peribacterales bacterium | reverse complement strand
TGAGTTACCGTATTGCATCTGAAAAAGGCGCCGAAGTTTGCATGCGTTGATCCAGCCGGTCAACCATTAACTTCCTAGATTACTGAACCGTTTCAGCTTCAGGTTCGGCAAGCTTGTCGATGTACACCTTACGAGGCTTTGCTCCATCCGGAGGGCCAACAACGCCTTTCTCTTCCATGATGTCGAGAAGACGTGCAGCACGTGCATAACCCACTTTGAGCTGACGCTGCAGGAGTGATGCTGACGCTTTGCCGGTTTCTTGTACGACTCTTACGGCCTCGAAGAAAAGTTCATCGCCACCGTTATCATCGGCGTCCAAGTTGATGCTGCCGGTCGAGCCATTCACTGTTCCGTTTTCATTGTCCTCACCATTACCGAGGCTGATCTCTTCTGTGAACATGCCACCGCCTGCAATCTTGACGACGTTGATGACGCGTTCGATTTCCTTCGTGGAAATATAGATTCCCTGAATGCGCACCGGCTTCGGAGTCGCGGCGTTCATATAGAGCATATCTCCTTTGCCGAGCAGGTCTTCTGCACCGATGGAGTCGAGGATCGTACGTGAGTCCACAGCGGAGACAACACGGAATGCGATGCGAGTCGGTATGTTTGCTTTGATCAAGCCCGTGATGACGTCGACGCTCGGGCGCTGGGTAGCGATGATAAGGTGCATACCCACAGCGCGAGCCATTTGTGCGATGCGAGCAATCATCGTTTCCGTATCTTTGCGGTGCTGACGCATCATGAGGTCTGCAAGCTCATCGATAACGATAACGATGCGTGGCAGTTTTTTCTCTTCCTCAGTCTGTTTATCGTTAAATTCGGCGAGGTTACGAACACCTGTTTCTGAGAAGCGATGTAGTCGACGACCCATCTCTGCAATGGCCCAGCGTAAAGCCTGCAATGCTTTATCAGACTCCGTGATGACTGGTGTCAGGAGGTGGGGGATACCGTTATACGGCATAAGCTCCACGCGCTTCGGGTCGATAAGGATGAACTTCAGTTCATGTGGCGCGTTCTGGAACAGAAGCGAAATAAGGAACGTGTTCATGGCAACGGACTTACCCGCACCGGTTGCACCGGCAATGAGAAGATGGGGCATGTCTTCGATGGTCGCAACATACGCGTCACCAGAGACACCGCGTCCAAGTGGGATGGTGAGTGGGGAAGCGGACTGCTTGAACTGTGGAGACTCGAGCATTTCACGCAGGTACACCGTGGAACGTTTCTCGTTCGGCATCTCGATACCGACGAGCGCTTTGCCTGGAATTGGCGCTTCAATACGAAGCGACTGTGCTGCGAGTGCAAGTGCAAGATCGTTCTTGAGTCCCCCAATTTTACTGAGCTTGATACCTTCGGCAGGTTGGAGTGTGAACTGCGTGACTGTTGGACCGGGGTGGGCATCCTTCATGGTAACCTCGATGTCGAATTCACCGAGCTTTTCTTTGATGCGGGCAGCCTGACGCTTGAGCTCTTCATCATCCACGGTGAGTTCACTCCTCTTGTTTTCCAGTAGTTCCATTTCTGGGAATTTCCATTCCTCGAAGCGCGTATCTTTCATCTCAAGAAGCTCACGCGTCTTTGCCTTCGTGACAGCTTGCACCGCAGCTTTGCCAGACGGTTTTGGTGGTGGCTCTACCGCAAACGCAGGACGAACAATGTTGATATCAGGAGCTTCGGTATTGTCGCGCTCGATGAGATCAATCGTCGCTTCAGCAAGCTCTTGCTCAAGATCGTCCTCTTCATCTTCTTTCAGATCTTTTTCTACTTTGCGCGCTTTTACTTCTCTATCTTTTGGTGTCGTGAGCTTGCGGAAGATAAGCGGAAGATCAGGTTCAAACGTAATAAAGAGTCCGGCTATGAAACCGGCTCCAAGCATGATGAAGCCTGCTGCAGGGCTTAAGAATGCGGCAAATGGGAATGCCATCATAAAGCCGATGGCGCCTCCAAGTTCGTTTCTGGCATCTGCAAGATCGCTCATCGGAGCCGTCAGCTGCACCATGCCAAGGAATGTAGCGAGACACATGGAAAGTCCGACCGAACGCTTGAGCTCAATATTCGGCGAGTTGCCGATCATGAGAAGACATCCAAACAAAATGAGCGCTGCAGGGAAGAGTGTCTTCCAGCTACCCATAAAGAAAGTGAGTCCTTTGTTCACGGCAAGACCCATAGGTCCTGGCGCCAAAAACAGCACCATACCGAGTCCAATAGCCACAACCGCTTTCACCTGACGACGTGTGTGGTCTTCTAATTCCAAATCAAGATTGAGCTCGTTCTTGCGGGAACGTCGCTTGGTTCTGCGGACTTTGGTCTTTCGACGTTTCTTAGCCATCGTTTCCTATTATAGAACTAAATCCACTGATAGGGATAGCGCAGGGCGGATATGAATACAGCACCCGCTTTACCGGCTCGGGAGCGTGTAGTTTCTGAGCTTTTTAACGAGTTCTTTGTACCTGGGTTCATGCAACAAAACCTGCTGCCAGAATGCTTTGGAGTGGTCTTGTCTGATGCGATGAGCGAGCTCGTGAATGATGACGTATCGCACGATGTCCGGAGATGTGAGGAGTAGGGGGGTAGAGAGTGCGATGACGCCGTGCGTGGAACAGCTTCCCCAGCGCGAGCGCATGAATTTTGTGACGACCTCTGAGATCGGTACGCCGAATGTTTCTGTATTGATACTGCCTACAAGTGCCTTAGCCTCTTCCTGAACGGAAGCGGATAGGAGCTTCCATAGGTAACGACGAAAGGTGCGATCATCGGTCGTCAGTCCACGCAACACTGACCATCCTCCGGCAACGCGCATGGCTTTTGTACGGCGTCCGTCCTGCACTCGGAAACTTATAATGGAACCTGTCGCAAGATCGATGTTAACGGTATCTGTTCCACCAAAAAGGGGGCCGAATGGATCAATCCGCGTC
>JAYTPR010000154.1:0-3280 GCA_043747095.1 Candidatus Peribacterales bacterium | reverse complement strand
AGGGTTTTTCTCAATCCTCCCAAACACCGTTTTACTTACAGATAACGGTGCTCTTTCACCTTTCCAGCACTATCGAAGACGTACAGGAGCGGTTTGCCGGTTGGAATATTGAGTTCCAGTACCTGCTCTTTCGTGAGTCCATCAAGATGCATGACGATGGAACGAAGGCTGTTGCCGTGTGCAGCAACGATAATGTTTTTGCCGGCCTTGATCTCCGGGAAAATGTTCTTTTCCCAATACGGCAGCGTACGAGCGGCCGTATCTTTCAGGCTTTCGCTGATACCCTCAGGGTTGAGCTCCGTCTTGTCGGTTGGAGGCGGCACATCATAACTACGACGCCAGATGTGTACCTGATCTGCACCGAACTTCTTAGCAGTCTCTTCTTTGTTGAGCCCCTGCAACGCACCGTAATGACGTTCATTGAGAGCCTGATCATACTCAGTCGGAATACCGGTCTGGTTGCTGGCCTGTAAAATGAAAGCTAGCGTGTTGTTCGCGCGCTTCAGTTTGGATGTGAAGGCTTTATCGAACGTATACGACTTCAGAAGCTCAGCAGCGGCCTTGGCTTCCTGTTCCCCTTTCGGAGACTGTGGTACATCGACCCATCCCGTAAATCTATTTTCAAGATTCCACTGAGACTCGCCGTGACGAATGAGAATGAGGTTGCTCATGATTGGATCGTAGCATGGACAAAAACGCTCGGCTACTTGGCACCGTTTGCAGGCTGCATGAGCGCTACGAGTGCAACGACATTGCCGTTGTCATCGCGCACAGGAGCGAACACGGTCACATCACCATTGTCCGCAAGATGAACGAACGTTGTCTTCACGAGAGCCTGTTTCAAAGCTGAATACGTGTAGAGCGTTCCGACTCTGGCTGGCTCTTCGTCAGATTCCACGATGCCGCTCTTATCCGTATCCAGGGTCTCTTTCGATGCAAACGTGAAGTTATCGACGAGTAAGGCGAACGCGCTTTGCACATCTGTCGGACGAACGATGTATGCATACGTGATGCCTGGATTGGACTTCACTGTATCGAATAGCAGCGTGTACAGAGACATAGCAACCTTGTCGTCGGTTCGGACACCGGCAAGCGTTGCAATATCAGCAGAACGAACTTTGCCAGCAACGAGCGTCGCAAGTGTGCGGAGTGATTCGTATCCACCCTCTCCCTGAGCTCGCGCAGCTTCATTTGCCTTGATGGCCTGACGCTGCACAAGGTTACGCTTCGCCATGCGATCGACTGACTGCAGAGATAGCTCGGTTGTTTGCGGCAATGTGTACCAACTCAAATCCAATCTCCACAGATTCCCGACTTTGTATTTAATGAGAAAACCCTCCTCAACGAGAAGTGCAAATTTGGCTGCGCGTACTGGCATGTACTCAGGGCAGACGCTGCTCTCACACTTGAGCATGCGTGCAGATGAAATGTACGTACCTTTTTCATCAAAAAAGATGACATCCAGCGGAGCGTACGCATCTTTTGTTGAGAAGACCGCTTTGGTCGGAGTCGGGTAGGTGTGAAGGATGCCGCCGTCTCGCGAAAAATCGAAGCGGAATGCAGAGAGCGAATCCCACTGCACTTTGGTCACTGCGAGACGAACCGTGCGCTTCACATTGATACCGTTCGGTCCGAGAAGATCAATGATCGCGCGTTCTGCTGTGCGCTTGGTCACTCCAACTTTGACGGAATTTTTCGTGCTCGGAAGACGCATCTCACTACTCACATCATGATTCACAGTAGAAGTGGACGATGACACTGATGCAACCGCAGCAGATTGCGGTTTTTCTGCCGTTGCACCAGATGTTCCGGAGAAGAAAAGGTTGGCAATTTCACCACGTGGAAGAAGCTTGATACTGCCCTTCGGAGTCTCCACATACACCGCGCCAAGTTGTCTCTGCACGCGCGCTTCAAATGTATCTCCCTTGAAGATCGCATACTGGAACGCACCTTGTCCGTTGGTATCTACTTTCATGTGTACGCCGTGCAATGTATCCGGAGACACAAGGAGTGGCAGAGCCTCGCGCAGCAGAGACGCCAAAACTGATGTGTCACCTGTAAATGTAAATTTGTTGGAATAACCGCCTTGGTACTTTGTGCGATTGAGTGAAAAAAGCGAAGCGAGAGCGGAAGCATCAGCACCACTCATAAACCACGTCTTGACAGCAGGATCGCTGAGATCAAGCTCGTACCATTGGCCTGCCGCAGCGCTAAATTCTGCAACGACCGGAAGACCGGCAGAGGCTGAAGCGCTCGTGAGCATAAGGTACGCCTTGTTGTTTTTAAGACGCATCTCGGCATCAACCTTGATCCATTCCTGACCAGTCCTCCAGACCATGGAGGTTTTGGTCCACATCTTTCCGGCCATCCCGCCTTCGCGAGCTCCTGTGACATTGAGCACCATCGTGCGTCCTTGGGACTTCTTCATTACTCTCAAAAAGAGAGTCTCAGGCCGAGTATCCGTGAGCACGGATCCGACAATGTCGGTAGCCGACATATCCGCAGCCAGAGCGGAGAATGGGATCATTGCCGCGAAGAGTGCGGAGGCGATGCGGGTGTATGTCATGCAGTATTGAGGGAAGATCGTCTGCTAGCGTACACGTCGATGGGCTTAGGGAAAATGGCTTCTGGAGGCCAAAAGACATACAACAAAACAATCCAGAGAATGATCAAATAGATCGAATTCTTCCTGTAAAAAAGAACGGAATTCAGGTATAATGATTCGAAATGGATATCGAAAGACTCACACACTCCGGTTACAGACTGTCCGTCGTCATAGCGGTCGTACTGTCTGCCATGGTCGTTACGCTGACCGCACTCCTTGGGCGTGGAGCGCTCAATTTGAAGGGGGCACTACTCCTCGACGAACCGTCCGATGTGACAGTCATTGCTGCAGTAGAACCGAAACTGACGGATGATATTGGTATTCGGGATATTGATTTTCTCCGCAAAGAAAAACGTGGAGAAAATGAAAAACCGTTCTACGCGTACCAAGTCAAAACGTCGGATGAAAAATACCATCTTGTAAAACTCGGTTACGACGAAGAGGAGAAGAGGTGGGCACTCGTTACCTATGAGTCACTGCACGCTGATCCGATCACTGCGGAGCCAACCGTGACTGAGTAAGGACAAGATACGGAAAGACAACCACAGCCGTGAAGATTCTTCCGATGCGGCTCGGCTCTTGAACGAGTCTCCAGAGCCATTCTAAGCCAAAATAACGTAATACCTGCGGCGCCCTAGTGCGTTTACCTGCGAGAAAATCGAACGCTCCACCAAT
>JAYTPR010000153.1:0-3856 GCA_043747095.1 Candidatus Peribacterales bacterium | reverse complement strand
GGAACCTACGTTCACTCCAACCGTAAGATCGGTGTTGTTGTCGGCCTCGAAGGAGGTGCGGTTGAGCAGGCTTCCGACGTTGCTATGCACGGCGCAGCCATGAATCCGACCTACGTCCGCCCATCCGATGTCTCGCAGGAAGTTGTCCTGAAGGAGAAAGAGATTTGGAAGGAGCAGATGAAAAATGACAAGAAGCCACCGGAGATCCTCGAAAAGATCATGCTCGGTAAAGAGAAGAAGTTCCGCGAGGAAAACGCTCTCACGACCCAAGCATTCGTGAAGGATCAGAACGTCACGGTCGAGAAAATGCTCGGTGCGGCACAGATCAAAGAGTACGTCCGCATCGGTTTCTAATTCGACTCCCATCTCATGGAAAAGCGCCCGAAAGGGCGTTTTTCTTTATTTTTAGGAAAGGTATCTGACGATGCAGAGTGTAACGTGATTGATAATTCGGACGACTTGCCGTATAATGTGTCTTAATGGCTATGTACAAACTCCTCGTGGCCGAAGATGACACAGTCCTTAGGGACCTGTATCTCCGTAAGTTTGATCGCTCGATCTACGACGTTCGAACCGCAGCTAATGGCCAAGAAGCTCTTGACCTTATTGCGCAGGAAAAGCCGGATCTTCTGCTTCTCGATATCAACATGCCAGTACTCGACGGCTTCGGTGTGCTTGAACATTTGCCGAAATCCGCACGTCCTTTCCCGGTCATCATCCTCACAAACTTCGATGATCAGGCGAATCGTGAGCGCGGCAAGGCGTACCAAGTGGATGATTATTTCGTGAAGAAAGACATGACCATCAAGTCCCTTGTAGAGATGGTCGAGAGGCTCATCAAAAAGCCGGGCGCCTAAACATGGTTCTATGCGGTTCTAGAGGCCTTTTTACCGTATAGATCGAAACACTGTAAAAAAGTGCGTTTTTCTGCTATAATTAGATGATTTTCAGGCGTCGCTTGAAAAGCGCTAGAAGGAAGGAAATTCCTCACAAAAAACGATAGACTCTGCACGCACATGCAAAACATCCTCATCTCCATCACGATTCTCCTTTCGCTCGCCGGTCTTGGCTGGTTGGGGCTGTGGTGTATGCGACTGGCTGCTGACCGCAAACGCGAGAAAGACATGGTCTTCTTGCAGATCCTCATGCCGAAGAAAGAAAGCAAAGAAGATAAAGAGATTGAATCCGAACAATTCTCCACCGGTAAGACGTTCAAGGATGTCCTCGGCATCATGGATCATTTGTTCCAGACGCTCTCAAGTTTGAAGATCTCAGGTATCAAGCGTCACTGGAAAGGCTCGCACTACTTTTCCATGGAGTATGCAGCCCTCGGCGGTGAGATCCTTACATTCGTCGTAGCACCACGTCGCATCATCCCTCTCATCGAGAAACATCTGACATCATTCTATCCAGACGCTGTCATTGATATCGTGGAGGACTACAACATTTTCACGAAGGAATCCGTTGTGGCTGGAAAGTACATGGTTCCGACAAAGTCGTTTGTTCTGCCGCTCAAGAGCTACAACCAGATGAAGAGCGATCCGTACAACGCTCTCACGAATGCCTTCAGCAAACTCAAGAGCGACGAAGGTGTTGCCATTCAGTTTGTCGTTCGTCCGGCCAAAGGCGGCTGGCAGAAGAAACTCCAGAAAGAAGCACAGAAGCTCATCAACCCAAAGAAAGGCAGCGGAAAATTTGCACTATGGAACCCGCTCTCATGGATCGTGATGATGATCGACATGTTCTCAGATGACAAAGATGGCCCGAAAGAAGGCTCATCCGGTGAACGTGTTTCCCAGCAGGTGGAAGAGCTCAGCAAAGCCATTGATGAGAAAGCGAACTCTCCGGGCTTCTATACCACCATCCGCATCGTAAGCTCTGCCAAGGACATGGAGCGCGCCGAGCTGAACCTGGAAAGCATTGTCAGTAGCTTCAGCCAATTCAACGATGTGCGTGGCAACAGCCTTCGTAAAACCAAGTTCCACTCGACCGCGCGTCTGGTGTACGACTTCGTACGCCGCACTCCAAGGAAAACAATTGCTCAAGCACTGACATTTAAGACGATGCTGCTAGGGACCTCCGAACTTGCAACGCTCTTTCACTTCCCGAGCATCAAGTACAACAAAGTCCAAAACATTAAGTGGCAGAACTTCAAAGTCGCTGCAGCTCCTAAAAATATTTCAGATGAGGGACTCTTCCTCGGATATAACACATTCCGTGGCGAGCGCAGGAAAATCTTCATGAAAAATGATGACCGCTTCCGACATTTCTACGTCATCGGTCAGACCGGTACCGGTAAGTCCTCCGTCATCCAGCTCATGGCGAGGCAAGACTTCCACAATGGCAAAGGCATGTGTGTGGTTGATCCACACGGTTCGCTCGTGGAAGACCTCTTTCCGTACATTCCGCGCTCCAGGGCTGATGACATCATTTACTTCAACCCTGCCGACACCGAGCGTCCGATGGGACTCAATATGCTTGAAGGCAGAAACGAAGAAGAGCGTGACCTTATCGCGCTCGATGCCATGAACATGATGACGAAGATGTTTGGTGAAGAAATCTTCGGACCACGTATCCAGGACTATTTCCGTAACGGCTGCTTAACCCTCATGGCCGACGAGGAGGAAGGCGGAGCCATCACGGACTTGGTGCGCCTGTTCACCGATGACGAGTGGCAGAAGTACAAAGTACAGCGCGTGAAGAACCCGATCGTTAAATCATTCTGGGAAAAGCAAATGGCTTCGACCGGACAGCGCGAAAAGCAGGAAATGATCCCGTACTTCGCAGCCAAGTTCGGTCAGTTCACCACGAACACACTTATCCGAAACATCGTGGGTCAGGTGAAAAGTTCGTTCGATTTCTCGGACGTCATGGACAACCGCAAGATTCTCCTCATGAACTTGTCCAAAGGTCTCATCGGAGATGTGAACTCGAAACTGCTCGGTATGATCATCGTGAATAAAATTCAGGTTGCAGCCATGCGTCGCCAGCGTGAAGCTGCCGCGGCTCGTGAGGACTTCTTCCTGTACATCGATGAATTCCAAAACTACGTCACAGACTCCATCGAATCCATTCTCTCCGAGGCTCGCAAATATCGCCTCGGTCTCATCATCGCTCATCAGTACTTGGACCAGCTTGAAAAAGACAGCAAGCTCTCTGGTTCTGTAAAACTGAAAGGCGCGGTATTCGGCAACGTCGGAACGATGATGTTCTATAAAATCGGTCCGCAGGATGCTGAGTTCTGCGCGAAAGAAATGCGTCCAGTATTCAGCGAATCTGATCTTGTAAACCTAGATGCCTTCAAGGGCTGTATGAAGCTCTCTGTAGACAGTCAGCCAAGTCAGCCGTTCTCTATCGAAATCCCCAAGCCGTGGCAGGAAACTACATACGTGAAAGATGCAAAAGCCGTAGAGGCTTACAAACAGCTTTCACGCCTGAAGTACGGACGCGACAAAGATTTCATCGGTCGTGAAATTGTGAGGCGTATCGGAAACGGAACGTAGAAATTCTGACGACTCATACACATATCAACACCGTGTTTTATACCAACATCCTTCTCCGGCTCAAAAATTCTGTCGGTGATCCGCTCAAAACGGTTGCGGTGAACTTGCTGCTTGCTGCGTTCATCATTTTCGGCGTGCAGTTCATCGCGATTGTGTACGCCATGAGCTTTTCGCTGCACTCGACTACGGCAGAGGTCAAAAACACAATCCGAGTTTTCATCGGTGATATCGACGGTGACGGGGATTTGGACTGGGTAGCCGCGAATAGGGACAACACTGATACATTCTTAATGGATTCTTACACCAATAATGGATCCATGACATTTGGTGCCAGCACGTTCGGTACCTCTCTG
>JAYTPR010000152.1:0-4333 GCA_043747095.1 Candidatus Peribacterales bacterium | reverse complement strand
TGCAGCGTGTCAGCTGGATTGACGCTAAATGCTTGGGATAAATTCTTGAGATCAGTGCTGACCGAATTTTGGAAACCTGCACCCAGACTAGCGGTCGCTTTTTCGATGTCAGACTCTAGAACGGTTTGAAGGTCTTGTCCTGGCTGTACGCCAAAGGATTGCCTGATGCTGTCTTGAGCTATCTCAGCTCTGATGGTGACTGCACGTTCGTACATTTCTTTGAGTTGCTCCGCACCTTGTTCAATGCCGGCTAGTCCGCCTGGCATTGCAAGGGAGAGAGACATACGTCCCAGGATGGACTTTGCCTGCTCAGAAAGCCTTTTAAATTCGACTTCCTTCGGATGTCCTTCGGTCGCGAGTTTGTCCTGCTCCACCCAACGCGAGAGCTCACCATCGAGAGCGCTCTGGTTGATGCGGCCGAGTTCGGCATTGTTTGTGACCATGGTTCTGATTTACGGTGTGAGCTTCTGAATCTCACTCTCAATTCCCCTGAGCTGTGGAATTGGATCTTTCAGTTTGATCATGTCCTGGAGGAGTTTCACCGTATCGCCATTCGACGTGGCAGCATTGATATTGAGCGTGGAGCGAATTTCCTTGAACTTGTCCTCACGCTGAGGAGCGGTGAGCCCTGGGGCATTGAGATCTTTAATGGCCTTAATAAGATTGTCGGTGTTGATCCTGCCTTGCTTAATGCTTTCAGCAACACCAGACGCACTTTCGGCGCCACTGGCTGCTCCACCACCAAATTTGCTCGTAACGATGTCACCGAAGCTCTTACCTGATGTACCTGAGGCTGCGAGTTTCACGGAGTCGGAAAGAAGTTTTGGACCGTGGACAAGCGTACCAAGGTTTGTACCTGGTCCACCTCCTGGTAGTGGGATAGGCACAAGGAGGGGAGCTTGCGCGAGTCCGCTGAAGACGGATTCACCAAAGCCTTTGATCTTATCCGTGAACTGTCCAATGATTTTACTTCGGCTGAGCGCCTTGAACGCGCCGTTCCAAATGATGCCGACTGCGGCCATCATCCATAGAATCTGCCACCATGTTTTTACACCTGCCAAAATCGGCATGCTGATCGTGAGTCCAAACATCCCAGGAGGAGCGGGGATACGTGCTGCGGCTGAGAGCATGATGAATCCGATCACGAATGGAATCGCAACCATCGCAGGCAGGAACGCCGCGTTGATAAACTCTTTCCAGATATCGGTTTCGAATTCAAAGACGTTCGTACCTAGCTTCCCATTGATCACATATCCAAGGAACGCAAACGGCATGAACGCCGTTGTGACCCACAGAATGATGATACGGAGGAAGAGTCCGACTGCGAGCCCGAGAAGCGGAAGCAGAACTGCAAGCTGGATGCCAAATGCGAGCATGACGCTGATGGCAACTTGGAATGATACTCGCACTGCCTGATTTGTCGTGAGACCTCCGACTGCACCAAGCCCAGCAGTAGATGTCGGGATTCTTGCGAGCATGGTGATGCGTGCAAAGCTTACAGCCAGGCCGTTGAGCATCGCGTGAGATGACGTCATGGTGGCTAGTCCACTCGTGAATGTATCGGTCTTATGACATTCAAGATTGTCGATGCACTCGCACACGGGTGTAGTCAGGCCCCCGCACCAGCCGCTAGCGCCTCGTGCTGACTGCGCTGCTGTTGGGAATATCAAGACGTCGGTAATGACTCGGCAAGGTGTGGGTAGGTTATTTTCATCGAGCGTAACACACGGACCTGACGGTAGCGCATTCGGAATCGTGTACACCGCTGCAGTGAGCACGTTTGCAATATCCAGAATGACACGCGGGAAGAACCACGAGAAGTTCACCAGAATGACTGCGACAACGAAGTTCACGACCTTTTCTTTGGCCTTATCAGTCTTTCCGGTGATGATAACGAGAAATGACACTCCGATGAGCATGAGTGCGAAAATCACGTTCATGATGTCCCTCGAGAGCTGCCATATACTATTGAGCGCCCCCATCATGTTTGGATCATTGAAGAAGTCAGCCTGGAGCAAATAACCCAGCATCTGCAGCACAATGAGCAGCATGATGTGCATAAATGAATTTGCGAGTGCCAGCTTGCTCGTGAAGTTCACGAGATCCTGTCCAAGTGAGCCCTGCACTGCTGTTCCCGCACCAAGACTGAATGAAGCAGCATCTGCATGTGGCACAATGAGGATAGCGATCGCAAAAACGAATGCTGGGACTGCCCACTTCAGGATGGTGGATTTTGGTGTGAACATTTCTCTTTATTGTAGCACAAAAAGCCTTTTCTCTCAATCATGTCGAGAAGGCTTTGCATACACCCCATGGACCCAGGTCATATGATGAGGAAACAATTCATGACAAAATTTGAATACATTATTTGTACAATAACTCAGAAAATTAAAGAATATTAATCAATTTAATGGCTAATATAAGCCAAAAATAATGAGTAATCGGATTGAACACACGTACTGATCAATTTTCTTGCTCTCAATATGCGTAGTGAGTAATATTTGTGATCAGAGTCTCCTCATCCTCTTGCGATCTTCATGGCTCACGACGCTCTGAAAGCACTGTTCAGTTCTCAGACTAGAGTCAAATTGCTCTCGGTCTTCCTCCTTCATCCAGAAGAGGAGTACTTCATCAGGCAACTCACGCGTCTTTTGGACGAACAGATCAATTCCATTCGCCGCGAACTCGAGAACCTCCGCAGGATTGGACTCGTGAAGGCGAGGCATCGTAATAGGAAGAAGTTTTATAAGACGGACACGGACTTCATCTTCTATCCGGAGCTTCGTACTATGTTCAGTAAGGAAGTGAAGGGAGGGGAGAGCGCGACCGTGACTGCGCTGAAGGGGCTACCGGGGCTACAGTTCTTGGAACTTGCTGGAAGCTTCGTTGGTACACACAGCAAAGTCGATCTTCTGGTCGTTGGAGACGTGAAAAAAGAGGTTATCGAGCTTCTACTAGCTCAGGACCCAGGTATGCGGAACGTGAAGTATTCGCTGTTTAGCAAAGCCGATTTTCTCTATCGCTTGAGTCTTCGAGATCGCTTTATTCTTGAAATTGTTGATGATCCAAGGCACATGGTTGCTTTGAGTCACATTGAGAAGGAGATGGAAGAAGCCAGGAAGTAGTCACATCTGTTTGTCACAGTCTCCATGAGAGGGGACTTGCCCTTTACAGGTGCAGTTTTCCTCGGTACATTGCCCCAGCCCATGACAGGAATTGCACTCAAAGAACAGGCCGAAAAGATGCTTCTGAACCGTCCAGACGTACAGCCGGGTTACACCGTGCGCGTACACACGAAGCAGATGGAGGGCGACAAAGAGCGTATCCAGATCTTCGAGGGACTCGTCATCGGTGTTCACCGCGGACACAGCCCAACAGACTGCAGCTTTACGGTTCGTAAGGTAGCTTCGGGTATTGGTGTGGAGCGTGTTTTTCCATTGCACTCCCCAAACGTTGAGAAGATTGAGGTCAAGAAAGTCGCTAAGGTACGCCGTGCCAAGCTGAACTTCCTCCGCGGACGCGCAGGAAAGAGCGCACGCCTTTCTGAGAGATTTACCAATGCAGATGAGTTTGCGACAGCTATTGCTCCAGCTCCAGTTGTAGAGGCTCCTGCCGCAGAAGCTCCAGTAGCTGAGGCTGCAAAGGAAGAGGTGAAGGCCTAAGGTGGAATCAGATCAGCCGCTTCTCTATGATGCGGTTCTATGAAGTGCGTCCTTGTCGGTAACTACGGTGTCGGCAACATTGGTGACGAAGCCCTGAAGGAGTATTTCCTGTCTAAGTTTCCGGATATTTCATGGTCCATCGTGAGCGCACATCCGACCGCGGCACATGACATACCCCGATTGCCGCTCGGAGTCAGATCGCTGTTCGCTCCGTGGTGGAAAACTATCAACGCTATTCGTCATGCCGATGCGCTGATTTTTGGTGGAGGTTCACTTTTTACGGACATCGAATCCGTATGGGCATGTGTCATCTGGAGGACGTACGCAATTCTTGCGTCGTGGTTCAAAGTTCCGGTGATGTTAGCGTTCCAAGGCGCAGGTCCGTGGAAGACTGGTTTAGGTCTGAGATTAGCCAAAAAAACGTATCAATCAGCTGCGTTCATTTCGGTGCGTGATGAAGATTCACTGCGTCGTCTGGAAGCATTCCACCTCGCTCATCCGCCGACTCTTTCGTTTGATCCTGCATTCGCATTTTTTGCGACCAAACCTCGAATCAGTGTTAGCCACAGACTCGTGCTCATTCCGCGTGCGAATTCCAATGAGAAATTTTTTGAAGAAGCCCAGAAAAAATTGTCAGAAAATTTTTCCGATGTTCATATTCTGCTCATGCA
>JAYTPR010000151.1:0-4484 GCA_043747095.1 Candidatus Peribacterales bacterium | reverse complement strand
ATGTCGGCAATCTTCCTAAGTAAAGCCGCAATAGCGGGATTTTCCATGAAGAGAAGTGTATCACTCAAATGAAGCTTCGTGTCGTAGCCGGTCCTCATCCCCCCACCCCCTTCTCCCTGGGCGGGAGAAGGGGAGCTTCGCCATTCCTGCTCTCAGAAATAGCAGTACTCCCCTCTCCTGCAAGGAGAGGGGCCGGGGGTGAGGACCCAAATTTATTCCGCCTTCTGCTCCCGGTGCTTTTCGATGTATTTCTTCAGAAGCAGTGCAAATGTCTTTTTCTCGGATGTGGAAAAAATTCCCATACAGTCTGTGGCACGCCCGCAGAGCACACCCTTCAGGCCCAGGGCAGCGTTCTTGCCTTTTGTCGTCAAGGTGAGCTGTGTGACACGCTTATCATTTTCGAGCGATGCACGTTCGATGAATCCTTTCTTCTCCAGTCCTCCGACGATCTGCGTGATGTTGCTCTTGTGACAGCACATCTCCTTGCTGAGCGCGGACATGGAAACAGGGCCTTCGATGAGCTTGAGGAGGATTGTGGCCTGACAATGACTGATCTCAAGGTCTGACAAAGCATCGTTCAGCTGACGCTCGCAGCAGGCTGCGGCGGCTTTGAGGAGGTTGCAAACGGAAAGACAATCGTCCATGTATAAACGATTGTACTCTCCTCAAGGTAGAAGGAAACAGTTTCTCCGGGTTTCCTGAGAACGCGGTGTCTGATACTTTGTGTTCATGACGAAGAAAATTTCGTACAAATCGGCAGGAGTCGACATCGCAGTCGCCGATAAGACAAAGAAAGGCATGGCCGAAAGCCTGAAGACTGATAATCCACTCGTGCTCAATACGATTGGCGCTTTCGCGTCTGTGTGCGAAGGTGTATTTCCGGGATTCAAGCATCCGGTTCTCGTGTGCAAAACAGAAGAGCCAGGAAGTAAGCAGCTCCTCGCATTTCAGCATAACCGCGTGGAAGGCATTTGCTACGACCTCATCAACCATCTCATCAATGACGTCATCGTCATGGGTGCGGTACCGGTTTTCGCTCAGGATTTGATTGTCTGCGGAAAAATAGAAAAAGACGTCATCAGCACTCTGGTAAAGCACATCGCAGCCGCTTGTCGCGCGCAAGGTTGCGTGCTCACCGGCGGCGAAACATCCGAGCAGCCTGCAGTGCTTGCTGCAGGAACGTACGTTCTTGGTGCTAGTTGCATCGGTGTAGCCGAAAAAGGCTCAGTCATCGACGGACGCAGTATCAAAGCTGGTGACCGTGTGCTCGCGGTACAAAGCAGTGGTCCACACACCAACGGCTACACGCTCATCCGCGCGCTCATCAAGCAAGACGAATCCATTCTGAAAGCCGACGTCCACGGAACGTCATTTTTGGACTGCATCATGGAACCGCACCGTTGCTACTTCACGGCCATGAAAGATCTCTTCGTAGAAAAGAGCCTCCACGGCATGGCTCACATCACAGGCGGAGGCATCCCCGGAAACCTCAACCGTATTCTCCCGAAGGCGATGAATGCCGTCATTGACGCATCAGCGATCAAGATCCTTCCGATTTTCTCTTTCATTAAAGATAAGTCGGGAAATGACGATGCCGATATGACGCAGACGTTTAACCTAGGTGTAGGCATGACGATCGTCGTGGATCCTGCATTTGCCGACACTGCAATTGCACATCTGAAAAAGCACAACATTCCCGCCTACGACATTGGTGAAATCACTTCCAGCGGATCAGGAATCGTCGAGATGAAAGGTAGTCTTCAGTGGTAGCTATACTGCAATTGGCTTGATCTTGCCGCTTGTGCCTGTTGTTGGTGGCTCGTCAGATGGCGGTATGTCAGAAGATTCCTCTGCGTGTGCTGCCTTTTTGTGATGGTGATGACTGCCACCTCGTGGCTTTGGAATATGTGTTCCGCGGTGCAGATGGATGCGGGACTGTTGTGCCGGAGCCTCGGGGACAATTTCAGTTTTCTCTTTTTCTTTCACAACTTCTTCTTTGTCGATCGTCGCTTCACCGACGTATCCACCAACAGAATCACGGACAATTTTCCCGTTCTCTAGTCTGATGACACGAACACCGAGAGCATCGACAACAGCTCTATCGTGTGTCGCAAGAATGACTGTTGTTCCTTCGGAGTTCACTTGGCGCAAAAAATTCAGAATGTGGATGGATTGATCTGGATCGATATTGCCTGTTGGCTCGTCAGCAATGAGAATGCCGGGCTTGTGCACGAGCGCGCGTGCAAGCGCTGTGCGCGTTTTTTCACCGCCAGAAAGCTCACTTGGAAACGCATCCGCTCTGTCAGAGAGTTGTAGCCGATCCAGGATTTCAGCAGTCCTCTCATCAACGATTTCATCCGGCTCACCGCAGACCTCCAGCGCAAATGCGATGTTTTCTTCCACGGTGCGATCTGGCAGTAATTTGTAATCCTGAAACACAACACCAGTACGACGACGATAGAGCTGCAAAATAGACGGCGGAAGTTTGGCAAGATTTGCACCATCGACTTCGATCACACCGTTTGTAGGAACGTCGGCGCGAATAAGGAGGTGTACAATCGTTGATTTACCCGCACCACTCGGGCCAGTCAGGCAAATAAATTCGCCAGGATTGACCTGGAAGTTCACATCGGTGAGAACTTCGCGTCCTCCGTATTCTTTGGAGACGCCCGTGAAACTAATCATGGAGATCATCATACGCCAAAGCGACGTGTTAGCACCATTGACCGCACGAATGAAAAGTGAAAATAGACATTCCTGTGATGTTATTTTTTATTTACAGACGACGTACACTTCACGGCTGCGGTCGCGGCTCGCCTCCACTGTGTACGGCTTTGCATTCGGCCATGTCTGTCGAACTTCCGAGAGGAATTCATCAAAGTTTTTGCCGCGAAAGACTTTCATGACAAGCTTGCCACCCGGACGCAGATGACGCTTGGCAAAGAGGACGACCATGCGACTGAGCTCGATGGACCGCCACTGATCAACATCTTTGATGCCACTCGTATTTGGCGCAATGTCCGAAAGAACGATGTCAGCCTGCGCGATGCCAGCAGCAGTCATCGCCTTTTCCACAGCTGCCTCATCGTTCACATCGCACACCGCTGTCTTCACATTCGGTGCGATTTTTTTAATCTCTTTCAGATCAAGCCCTAGCGCAATGCCTTTGGGGCCAATGCGATCGGAGGTGTACTGCAACCACGAACCAGGTGCCGCGCCGATATCCAAAACTTTCATCCCTTGATTCAAGAGATGATACCGAACATCCAGCTCCATCAGTTTATACACTGACCGTGCTCGGTAGCCTTCTTCTGCCGCACGTTTACTCCACTTGTCATTTGGCGTGTACGGTTTTGGCATAGCAATTTTGGCTTGGCAGCAGGGTGGAAGATTGTCCCTATGGTACACCCAAGATATTGGCTTACGGAAGCGTTCTTTCATGTATTTCACTCAGAACTTCCTAGTACTGCGTCACAATTGGCCTCACCGCACAATTGCCCGGGGTAGCGCAGGGCATATACTGCGGTTTGCCGACATTTTTCCCCACGAAAACTATGCGCAGTCGCACTCTCGGAATGTCACCGTTTCTCGTGGTCTTCGCCGCTTGCCTCGTCGTCGTGATGAGCACGCTCTCTCAGCATCTATAAAAATCAAAAAGTATCGAATTTCTGATCTGCCTTTTTTTATGTGTAAAAAAGTGGCAATCGACTTATGAAGCAGCTTTGACCAAGACAATCTTTTTGAGCTGCTGTAGATACTCTTCTTGGGGGACCAGGGAACCTCGGCGCGGTTCCCTAGATCCCCCAAACCCCCATACCTTCGCGCTTTAACCCGCTCAGGATCGTGATATGCGTGGTAGTTTTTACAAACTCAGATGTAGGCTTTGAATATTCCTTCAGAGCGCTCTTGAGCAGTAGTGCCGGTGCCGATAGTTCAGGAAAGCAGCGTTCTGTCGCCTTGGAAAATTTCCGTCGCGGTTCTCCGCGAAGCACGCGTGACAAAGTCCGCTGTCTAAAGTCCCGCCACAGCGGGACGAGTTCGGACTTTGTAGCGTGTGAGCGGTTGGAACCGCAGGAACATTTTCCAGAGCGACGATTTTTTCGCCACTTTTTTCTAAAAAAAGTGGCTTTCGATACTGAGTAACGAGACAAGCCAGGACGACCTTCTGCGCAGCTTTTGCATCACAAAAGGCGACAGCGTTGGCTCGCGGATCGAACACTGGAGCCGGAGGGTTGCCTTTCATGATTTTATAATGGGTCTTGTTTTGGAATACCGGTCCGCCTCGGATAGTCACTGGAGGTTGCTGCAGTCTTTTTGAAAAAAACGATAGTGCGCTCACCCCACTGATCCGGCAGTTCGTATTGGAATGTTCCGATATACGGTGCGGATAATGTTTTCTGCGCATCAGCAGTCTCGGCAAGTTCGTTTGCGATCTTCGTGCTTTTCCAAAATGCGCACAGTCCGCCAACTTTCAGAAACGGCAC
>JAYTPR010000150.1:0-1218 GCA_043747095.1 Candidatus Peribacterales bacterium | reverse complement strand
TTCAGCCAAAGAAAGGAGCTGCTTCCGTTCCTACGTTTCTCGCGACACTTCCTCCTTTGAAGCAGAGGGCGTGCCTAGAAAAAGATACCGATCGCCCTTCTTCCGTAGGATTTACTGACGTGCTGCCTGGAGACCCGATCTTTGAAGGTCTTCGCGATCTTCTCGCACGTCATACGAAAAATTCTGCAAAACAAACGCTGTGGTTGCTGACTGGAACACGTAGACCGACAGAGTTTGGTATTACCCGCGGACAAACGAAGATCGTACTGGATGAGCCTGTCAGTATTCTTGAAATAATTCGCGATCTACTTGTTCTTGGATGTCTCCCTCCAGATACTGCGCTCGATGTCATGAGCGGTAAAGATAAAGCAGGCAGTCGCCAAGGTAGTGGAGAAAGCAGAGTTGCTCGTGACCGCATCTCCGGACTTCCAAGAGATGCGTCGTTCCCATCGCGTATTTTCTATCGTGCTCAGGACCATCAGAAAGAGTTTGATCTTTCGCTCTTTACGTATCTTCCGGAATTCCTACGAGCTACGGAGCGCAGTCCTGGTACTGGGCTTTCTGTTATCGAGGCATCGCGCTTGCTTGCATCAGGGCTTCTCATGATCGAGGTAAAGAACAAGTCACTGTCCCCACTGCAGGCTGAAAATGCGATGGAAGAATTATCTGCCGCCATCAGAAAAGATCTGACCGGAAAAGATGTGGATTGGAGAGATGAATCTGCTCTTAAAACCGTACCGTTTACGAGAGGAATGCTCATCCAGTTCCTTTCCACTGTCGTAACTGGAAGCCGTTCAAAACCAGCCATCACACCGCCTTCACTCCTTCCACTTGGAGAAATTTGGTGGGAGAGAATCAAATAATCATGCTGCGAAAACTCATCACCACCGGCATGGTCTGTAGCTTCATCGCTAGCGCGTTTGTGCCTCCGACGGATGCAAACTTTGTTTCTGCAGAAACGATCGCTAAAGCAGAGGTCGGTGCCAGAACCGCGGCAACACTTCTTGCCAATGCCGGAGTTGACCGTGCAAAAGTGGATTCTGCCGTAAAAGTTTTGAGAGAAGTCGCACCAGAGCCAAGGAAAGTCGTGAAGCGTTTGAGTGCTGCGGCTCTGACTCAGATGAAACTCAAGAAGACATCTGCATACTGGAAGCAAGTAAAGAACGATTCCGATGACAAAAATTTCATCGCACGCATGCAGGACATTGAGTGGGCAAC
>JAYTPR010000149.1:0-1956 GCA_043747095.1 Candidatus Peribacterales bacterium | reverse complement strand
TCTCCCTCGGAGAAGGCGAACGGTGCGCCGCAGTCGCGGCACGTTAGCTGTTGATCAGCCATACGAATAAAAAAAAGGAAGTAAACTGCAACCTTCCTTGTTTTCTCGCGTACTCGGTTTTGTCCGATTGACGGTAGACGAAGGCGTTTGCAGAAACACTATAGACCGAAATAATAGTGTTAGTCAATGATTTCTCTGTCTAGCAAGCCACGAACCGTGTTTTCGACGCTTACTCAGCGCTTGGCTCTGGCTCTCCTTCGGGCTGCAGCTCAGGAGTTGGCTCCGGTTCGCCACAAGCGACTTCTGTGGAGATAGGCGCCTTGTTGTTGTCTTCCAGAGGATCAATAGTTGCGGAGAGTGCGTCGGATTCGACCATGAGATCTGTTTCGGCCGTCAAAAACTCACAACGTGCTTCAGGTGAGACAGTAAATTCCAGTTCAATCTGAGCTGTTTCACCAGCCTGCAAGTTTCCCTGCATACGCTCTTCGTCATCACCGAGGGCACATGTGACTTCGTGATTGCCTTCATCCACCGTACAGTTCTGGATCGATGCGCCTTTGAAGCTGAGTTTCTCGGAGAAGTGCTGTTTGAATTTTGTCTTCGATGCTTTGTTCGGACCGTTGTTCGTGACGTTCACCGTGTAACGCATCGTCTCATTTGGCGTGAGCGGACTTGGGTTTGCAGATGTCTGCACTGCAACGTCAGCCATGATGTCATTACAATCGACGCGGGTGGATACAGTCGGAGCTTGGTTATTGTCCTGCATCGGATCAGACGGTTTCTTGGCACCGTTCTCTACCGTTGTCGGACCGGTGACAAATACTTTGTCGCATGCCGGAGCTTGGTTAGCGCCGCGAGTGCGATACGCCATATCGATCGTACGGCTCTCTCCGGCTGCAATTGGCGCGTTTGCACTGAGAACGCACACCCAACTGTTCGTGATGTTTTTGCAGGAGACATTGCCCGCATTATCAGTAACGGTGGCTGATGCAAATGCCAGCGTGTCATTGAGCGGTTCGGTGAATCGAATCTGGCTTGTTGCTGCTGGACCGGCATTTGAGATCGTCACGCGATAGACCAAATTTTCCTGTGACGTAATGCTTTCTGATGCTGTTTTCGTGAGGCTGAGATCAGCGCTATCTTTCAGTCTCCTCAGAAGATCTTGTTCGATTTTCTTATTTGCCTCTTCAAGTTCTTGCTGTGCTTTTTCCAGTTCTTTGCGCGCTTTTTCTTCAGCTTTCCTCATTGTTTCTTCTGCTTTCTTTTTTGCCTTGTCAGCATCTTTAATTGCTTTTT
Source organism: Candidatus Peribacterales bacterium (assembly GCA_043747095.1). Lineage (GTDB taxonomy): Bacteria > Patescibacteriota > Gracilibacteria > Peribacterales > Peribacteraceae > JAGORY01. The sequence continues at coordinate 660 of JAYTPR010000149.1, read as the reverse complement.
CTTGCGCCTTCTCAGAATTCACGAGCGCCCCGGTTAGGAAGTTAAAGTTCTGGAGCGTCGATGTTCCTCCTAGGACTGCCACCATCAAGCCGACGGCAATACCGATGGTTCCGAGAACGCGGATGCGATGACGCGAAAAACGCGGTGTCGCAGGTTGCATGTTGTCCATGTGTGAGATTGGTATGTGTGTGCCTCCATTATAGCATTTTTAGGGTTTTGGCGCTAGTTCACGAGGTAGATGCCTATGAGCGTTATGCATGCACCAAAGATGATTCCTCCGACAACTTCCAAGAAGGAGTGCCCCAGACGTTCTGACAAGTGTTCCCACTGTTGGAGTCTATTGAGAATCTTGGCTTGTTCGCCAATGGCCTTTCGAGCACTCAGTGCGTCGTACCAGACGATGCATGCGAAGACGAAAGCGATAGCAAAGGGGACTGAGTCCAGCCCTGACTTAACGGAGACCACGATGAGCAGCGACGTCACAAATGCAGAGTGACTGCTTGGCATACCGCCCGGGCGGAAAAGACCTTCATGCCATGCACCGCGCTCAATGCCTTCTGTACAAATTTTCAGAAGTTCGGACGATAGGCCGACGATGAGTGGGATGACGAAGACGTAGGTGCTGAGGAACTCGTGCATGTCTTGCAGTGTAGACGGATT
>JAYTPR010000148.1:0-2072 GCA_043747095.1 Candidatus Peribacterales bacterium | reverse complement strand
GAAGTCGGCGATAGCTATGTCATTTGCCGTCGGCAGTGTGGAGGCACCTTCAGAAAAGTTTCCATGTCCATCATTAATCCGAATGGCTTTTGTATTGTTAGTAAACGTTCCAACGATGATATCGAGGTCACCGTCGTTGTCGATATCGGCAAGTTCTATGCTTGTAAAATCTCCAGTACTGGTTGGAAACAACGAAGCACTGAGAGTGTAGACATTACTGCCGTTATTTTTATACACGATGATTCTGTCGAGACCTATGCTGCCAGTACGTGCGGCAACGATGTCCAAGTCTCCATCAAGGTCAATGTCACCGCCTGCAAACTTCGTAAAGTATGACGAGTTTCCAAATGTAGAGTGAGTAAATGTACTGTCGCCGTTGTTGCTGTAGATGTCATGCAATAAAGCTCCCGGCGTATCGACCGAACCTGCGAACCAATCAAGATAGCCGTCACTATTGCCATCAAAAATAAGGACATCGTTTGTAGTATTTGTTTCGACTGTCGAACTGTAGAGCGTGAAAGACATCGCATAGACGACTGCTATGAAGACGCAAACTGTGCCGAAAAACAGCAGAAGGAGTAAGCCGGTTGTTGATCGAAATCTATGAGTCAAAATGGATGTTTGTGTAATCTCAGTATTATACCACAAAAACCGCCTCTACTGAAGACGGTTTATGCGCTTCTGTAAGCCTATTTCTTCGCTCTCTTACGATCAGTCTCGTTGAGAAGTTTTTTTCGGAGGCGAATGCTGGTTGGCGTTACTTCTACAAGCTCATCATCTTGGATGTACTCAAGAGCACCGTCGAGGGACATGATGCGTGGAGGAACCAAGCGAATAGCTTCGTCAGCACCAGATGAACGCATGTTACTAAGCTTCTTCTCTTTTCCGACGTTCACCATGATATCCATACCGTTTGGAGACTCTCCGATGATCATGCCTTCGTAGACAGGAACGCCAGAGCCAATGAAGAACGTACCGCGCTCCTGCAGATGGAAGATAGCAAATGCGACGGATTCTCCCGTGATAGCGGAGATAATCGAACCTGTACTACGACCCGGCATATCGCCAGCGTACGGAGCGAACTTTAGGAATGCGTGTGTGAGGATTCCGTTACCACGGGTATCGATGATGAATTCATTGCGGAAACCAAGGAGACCACGAGTTGGAATTTCGTACGTCAGACGTGCGATACCGTTCTTTGTTTCCATGTTCTGCATCAGACCCTTACGAAGTCCAAGCTTCTGAATAACAGCTCCGGACACCTCCTCAGGAACGTCGATGTAGGCAGTCTCAAACGGCTCCATCTTCACACCATTTTCCATGTGCGTAATAACTTCCGGACGAGAGACAGCAAGCTCAAAGCCTTCACGGCGCATGGATTCGATGAGAACTCCAAGATGCATTTCTCCGCGACCGGAGACACGGAAAGCATCTGCACGGTCACCGATATCGATCTTGAGCCCAACGTTCGTCTCAAGTTCTTTTTCAAGACGCTCACGAATGTGGCGCGTTGTAACGAGAGTCCCTTCTTTACCAGCAAACGGAGAGTTATTGACCATGAAGTCCATGGACACCGTTGGTGGATCAATCTTAATGACTGGAAGCGGCTCAGCCTCCTGAAGAGTTGTAATCGTGTCTCCAACGTACACCTCAGGAAGACCGGAAAGCATGACGACGTCGCCTGCCTCAGCCTCTTTTACTTCAGCGCGACTGACTCCTTTGTAGACCTGAATTTTCGTGATGCGACCAGGTTTTCGTGTTCCGTCTGGCTTGATGACAAACACTGGCTGGTTCTGTGCAACTTTACCGTCCGTCACACGTCCGATGGCCGTGCGTCCAGAGAACGTATCGTACTCAAGGTTCACTGGCTGAACGCGTAGTGGCTTCGTTGAATCATTCTCACCAGGCTTTACTTCGCGGAGGATGAGATCAAAAAGAGGATCAAGCGTTGTGGACTCATCTGTCAGTTTCAACTTTGCAAGGCCCTCGCGTCCGACTGCAAAGATGTACGGGAAGTCGAGCTGCGTATCATTTGCACCAAGCTGAATGAAGAGATCGAACACCTGAGAAAG
>JAYTPR010000147.1:0-4315 GCA_043747095.1 Candidatus Peribacterales bacterium | reverse complement strand
GTGCGAGAGAGCGATGGCGAACGGTACGCCGGGCGCGCCGGCGAGGTCCTGGAGGGCATGCGCTTTTCTCACGCTTCCTTCGCGAAGATGTGCGACGGAAATTTCCCAAGGCGACAGAACGCTGTTTTTCTAGAAACACTACATAGAACAATCCACGATCATTCAAAGACGTAGTCGAAAATTCTTTTCAACCCCACGTCCAGAACCCTATTGGATACCGAACGGGTCTGGTCGAAGGCAAGCAGGTTAGGACTGGAGGGTAATGGGGGTTTGGGGGATCTAGGGAACCTGGCAAGGTTCCCTGGTCCCCCAAAGAGAATCGAATAACAATCAAAATGACCGTCTTTGGTTTTTTTGTGCGTCAAAAAAGTGGAATGAAACCGAGAAACAGCTCAAAAGAACGCCATCGTTATTCCATACGCGACAAACGTGAGACTATCCTGCTAATCTGACTACATGGACGTCACCGTACAACGCATCGACCCAACGCTTCCGCTTCCTCAGTACCAGACTGCTGGTGCTGCCGCGTTTGATTTGGTCACCCGTGAGACCACGATCATCGAAGCAGGGAAGATCGGCCTTGTTCCTGGAAACGTCGTGGTGAAGGTGCCAGAGGGCTATGCGCTGCTCGTGCTTCCGCGTTCGTCACTCCCTCGCAAGAAAGCACTCGTCTGCCCGCATTCACTCGGACTTATTGATCAGGATTATCATGGCCCGAAGGATGAAATCTTCGTGCAGGTGCAGAACATCTCAGATGGTCCTGTGACGGTGGAAAGAGGGGAGAGGATCGCGCAGGGGTTATTCGTCAAAATAGAGCGTGCAACGTTTACGGAAGTAGATTCGCACGGTGTGGAGTCGAGGGGTGGGTTTGGGAGTACGGGGCACACCTAAAAACTGAGACACTTAAATGCCGCCAGAAGAATGAACTTCTAGCGGCGGGTTCCCAGACGAGCTGGGCGTACGTGTTACGGGCGGTACACAATCGTCAATTTGATGGTATCAACGCTATTGCATGACTGAGACATTGCGATGATCTCCGAGGGCTGTACTTCATCCAGCCATTTCTGAATTTCATCCGCCTCCTCTTGCACACCACCAAGAGTAAAAACTTTCACTTTCACGACTGACTCCTGTGCGAAAGAACGAGGGTTGAACCGTAACCGATGTAATGTAAACTATAATTTACATTCGGTCAATTACAGATTAATCTCCTACGTCGCGAGCAGCAGCCAATGCGTCTGCTTTTACAAACAGTGCGTTTGTTTCATCCATGATTTCCTTTTTTGCCTTATCCTTTTCCGGAGTCCCATCCGGAAGACCCTTGAAATAGTTGGCTACGAAAGTTCTTTGCAAGTTTGCGCGAGCCTGCTTATCAAGAAGATTGCGCTCTAAGAATTCCTTCCACATGATGCGGTTGCGCTGATCTTTATTCGCAAAGAACTGCTGCTTACGTGAATCATCCGTACCGTTCCACCAGTCACTGATCTTTGCGCGCATTTCTTTCTCAAAGTTTTTTTGTGCCTCGGGATCGATTTTTTCGAGTTCCTCGTGACGATCGATAATCTGGCCGATGAAGCCTTCTGCTTGTGTTTTAAAGGTCCAGGTACCTGTGGATGTCTTTTCGAGGATTCTGAAGGTCATCGCACGGTTGAGGAGCATCACGTCTGAGCCTCCGTTACGAACGTTGAAATAGTCAGGATCTGTGTCTTTTGGATTACAGCCTGCCTGCTCAGTGCTTTCATCAAATTCGGCACGATACTTATCGTATTTTGACTGGAAGATTGAAATCTTTGTTCCGGGGTTTATGCCATATTTTAGGAGTCCACGCTTTCGCGCTTCCGCAAGTTCCGGAGAAAAAGTTTTACCGGAAAGCACCATGGCAATAGCTTCATATTTTGCCATTCGCCCTTCTTCTGATGGTGGAAAGTTGCATCCTGCATTCGCAAGATCGGTTTCGATCGTTTCCATCGTCTCGGTGAGGATGTTGTTTCCAAACTTTTCATTCGGGTCCTCCTTCCAACTGATGATGGGGTCACGCAGCATTTTCAGCCAGGTGATAGACCACGCAGATTGGCCGATTGTGTGGTTTGAGATGTTATCGATCATACCTTTGTCTAGGCAGTATTTGAGTGTCGGATCTTTTGCGGACTCGTCACGAATAAGCATGAGAAGTGTCGTGAGCATCCAGGTATTGCTATGCGAGTATTTGGCTTTGTCTTGCAGACGCTTCATGATTCCTTGCACCGCGAAAATGTTTTTCTGTCGTAGCTCGTGGACCATTGTTTTCATGATAGGTGCGACGTCCGGATACTTATCCACGCGTTCGTGACCATGATCGATCTGCTTTGATTTACCTGCTTCGTGCTTCTGCACAAGCTCTTCAAATGATTGATGGCCGTCTAATTCTTCGACATCGACTCCGTAGACGTTGTTGCCATCGAGAGGGTTCATGAAGTACAGCCATGCGTGGTCTGCCGCGTACTCAAGCACAGCTTTTGCGCGGTTATAGTTGTGTCGGTTATCGTACAAAAGGCCTTCGCTTAAGCCTTTTCCATCTGGGCCGAACACGTCATTAAAGGTGAAACCTTCTTTCTCGATATATTCTGCGAATTCAGACGTTTCTGTGTTGTTTGCCGAACGAGCAAGCTTATTGAGCGTGTGCTGAATAGGCTTATAGACGTTCATTTTTTTGGCGAAAGCATTCTCTTTCACTTTTTGGTTCGACTGATAGTTTTGCACGATGGCATCTTTATAAATCTTGATAACATTCATGATATTGAGAGCCGACATCCACTTGATGCTCCCTTGGCTACTAAAAATATTTGTCTTCATCCACTGCCATGGAGAGGCATCACCACCTTCCTCTTTATCCTTTTTCTCTTTTCTGGCTGCAGCAAGTGCGGCGCCCATGGCATCCAGGGTTTTCTCATGAATGGTTACAGTTTCCTTCATCAGAGCAAGCATTTCTTTGCGCTTTGTAAGCGTTGAAGCGTCGGCCTGCTCCATCGTTCCCGTCATATTTTTATACGGGTTCGGCAAATGCATTTTTTCCATCAGTTCACTTTTTTCCTCGGCCGTATAACCACCGTTCTGCGGTGCCAGGTGCCAGTTTTTGAGGGCTTCTGCGTAATGCCTGATCAAATCCATATCATTTGACTGCTGGCTCAGGTGCTCAAGATTTTGATCAACAGCTGCTGAGAGTTCTTCTTTATCAGCAGCATCAACATCAGCCGTCTCAATACTTGATCTGATTGCTGGATATTCCTCGCGCATTTTTCCAATCTTTTCCGTGACTCGACCGACACCGTTCAAAATGGATTCTGGGGTGATGGCTGGTCCTTCCTCTTCGTCTTCAGTTTTCAAATGCTTTTTCGCTTCTTCCACACCTTCGTCTGAGTTGGTTTCTACTCCTTCAGCATTTCGTACAGTATTGCCTGTGAGGCGTTCCTCCAGCATGCGCTGGTTGCGGCTGTCCTTTGCGGAGTTACTTAGGAGTTTGCCGAGCGTTGGAGGTGCATCCGGATCGTCATTGCGCTCTTCCAGTTCTACGAAGCGATCTACTGCTGCATCGAGCGTGCCTTTGAGAGTAGTGAGGTACCCGGTGTGAGGAGCATCAAAAATATTCTGTATGATGGCGCAGACTTTTTCTTGTGCCATGGCAGCATCACCAGTCAGTGACGATGGATGTCTCGTATTTGCGGTATAGATAGCGAGCGCTTCTCCGGCGATATGTTCATTTTTACTACCAGTCGTTAGATAGTCAGGATCGTTCTTAAAAACGTCCGCAACGGCATCTGACAAATCCTTCCAGCGTGGATGCCCCTTCAGGATGGACGCCCATTGCTTGAGGTTGTGGCGGTTTTCTGCGAGCGAAAGCGCGAGGTGGGTAGCTTCGTGCGTTACGGCGCGTTCTGCCATTACTTCACCGTGAGTTGGATCGGAAAAATCTGGATGATCAACGTTGAAATACATGATGTCTCCGTACGCGAATGCGCTTGGCACTCGTACGGTTTCACCTGGTTTTACTTTGCGGAGTCGGCGATATTCTTTTTCAAAATCTGCCGCTTGAAGATGATTCCACTTAATACCTGTCTGTCTCTGGTGAGTCACCTTACGAATACGTTCGATGTCCGTATGCAGCAGCGCTTGCAGCAAGTCGATCGCCCTCGCTGGAGCATCACTCGGAATTTTGAAATACTTTTCGATGAGTGGGCGATGATCCTCCAAAATTTTCCTCATCTCATCATCGCTCATCTCTGACGAGTCAGCACTTTTGAGAACAGTGGCCAGCTGACGACGGTCAGACTCTTCGGAG
>JAYTPR010000146.1:0-1665 GCA_043747095.1 Candidatus Peribacterales bacterium | reverse complement strand
CGAGCATCACCAATCGTGAGGACGTTACCCGTTCCAAATGTGGAGGCGGTGGAAATCGTTCCACATTCGAACTTATCAGTGGAAGCGTTGTAGAGAAGTTTCTGGTAAGCGCCGGAACAGGAACCAAGGCCAAATCCATCAATCGTAGAACCGGAGACGGAGCCCTTGGATGTGATACCGGTCTTCACGATGAGCGTTCCAGAGATGGAGGCAGAGCGAGAAACCGTCAGGTTGTAACCGGAGAGGGTTCCGAGAGAGGTGATGTTGTTTTTGACGAGGAGGGCTCCAGAGATGTTGGCGTGGCCGGAGACAATGAGGCGGGAGCCGGAGAGGGTTCCACGAATTGTGCCATTACCACCAACGAGAAGTGTGCCGGATGAACGAAGTTGATCCTGTGCATGGAAAATACGACCGGACGCCGTGCCGCGGACATTTAATAGGTGCGTGGCATTTCCTTCCAAGATGACAACGCCGCTCATGGTGCCGCCGTTGCTCTGACTTTCTGAATGGTAGAGGTCGGCGATTTCGCGAGCAGAAATTGCGCGGCCATAGATGCGGATTTCATCCATTTTTCCGCTGTAATACCTGTCGATGTAATCCCTTCCGATGAGTGCGTCGACATTATTATTCGAGACGTTGTCCGTTTCTGTTGCAGTGGCAACTAGGACTCCATTGACGTACATCTTGAGGCTATCAGCAGCATTGTCAAAAACGGCAGTGACATGCGTCCACTGATGTAGTGGTATGGCAGTTGGAGCAGTCACAGTCGTTATTGCATCCGCTGAGAATTGCGCGATACCGCCGCTCAGTCTGAAGAACCATCCAGATGTAGTGCTTGCATAGTCATCGACGATACCGGCCAGCTGGTTCGGCTGAGAAGGATTCAACCATGCAGAAATTGCAAAGCTTGAGGGCATATCCATGTCTCCCAAATTGATAACGTCGTCCGTTCCATCGAAACTCATAGCTTTACCGAATTTGCCAGAAACGTGCGTGGTACCTCCAACTAATTTTCCGCTGGAAGAACTGACACTGAAGTCCTGCGTATATTCCGGAGAACTTCCGGTCAGCGTATCCATCGGGAACCACCGGATGAGACCATTTTCGATAGTGCCACCGATGAACGCATCGCCTTCAACAGCAAGTGTGCCGGATGACGAGAGCGTCCTTTCCGCATGCAGATGAGCACCAGAAAGCGTGTTGATAACTTTGAGTCCGATCGTATTGAAGTTGCCGGAGGTGATATCAACAACGAGCTGACCAGTCATCGTTCCACCGGAGCGGCGGAGGTAACGAGCATCACCAATGGTGAGAACGTTTCCTGTACCAAAAGTTCCGGTGTTGCTATCAGTGCCACAGCTGAAGCGCTTCGTTGTGCTGTCCCACAGAAGCTTGCTGGTGCCTGCTGCATCACAATCCGCAAGTCCTGCGCCGCCAAATGTCCGAGCGGCGTAGAGATGAGAACCAGAGATGGAGCGAGCGGCGTAGAGATCCGTACCCGAAGCGGTGCCAAGCACGTCGAGTGTTGCCTTCGGAGCATTGGTGCCAATACCGATACGATCGGTACTCGCATCGAGGAAGAAGAGATTTTGCCTCGTATCACCATCAATACGGAAATCAGCATCATTTCCTTCAACGTTAAAGTTGGCACCACCGTTACCAAGC
>JAYTPR010000145.1:0-6152 GCA_043747095.1 Candidatus Peribacterales bacterium | reverse complement strand
TTCAGGACCAGTAGCCGTAACGCGCGGCGCTCCGCTGTGGAGCACATTGCCATTAGCATCAGTCACCGTGCTATCACCTCCAATGATGATCGTTGGGCCAGACGACCTTTCATTATCCATACGATCCTGACGACGCTCATATGTTGCGTTCTGATCAAGGAGCCCTTTTGGCTGCGGAGAATTATCGGGAACAAATGTATCGACCGGCTCATCCTGAATAGACGGAAGGCTGGCCTGCGCTTCGCTACGAATCTCGGCCTGACGAGCCTGCTGCTGCTGAATCACCGCGTCACCCTCGCGTTCAAGCGGTGGAGCTGGCTGCAGCGTAAGACTCTGTCCTCCGAAGACTTGTTCGGGGGCGAGGTAGGCAAATCCGCTCGCGGGAGCGAACAGAGCTGCGAAGCCAAGAGCGGCAAGCGCGACGGAGAGGGAGTTTTTTTTCATAGATATTGGTGTGTAATTTTCTAGACATTATACCTTCTATTGGTGTTTTTCACAAGATGGCTGCTTATTCGTTGCTCGGCTGCGGCAGGTTAGGAATGGGGAATTCCGGTGCGTTAACGCCTCGGGCGGAATCCGTCAGACGATTGCCATCCTGCGACTGGAGCAAGCTCCACTTGTAGTCCCAGTCCGGACGACCGAATGTCTCAGGATTCCTCGGATTCGTTTCTCCGGCTTCGGTCTCACAGTTTTGGTTGATGTCCTCACCAAAGACCGGTGTGGAAGGGCGCTCCATACAGCTTCTCTCGCCTTGCGCATCATTGAAGCAGACAACTTGGCGCGGCTCAGGACAACCGTTGCCGGAGCCGTTACCGTCACAGAGTCCATCGCGATCGGTGTCGCTCACGAGCGCGCTCGTTTCATTCGACTCAATCGCACCATTCATATTTTTGTCCTCACAACGGTCGCCAAGGCCGTCACGATCAGTATCATTATCATGTGGGCTGGTTTTAGTTTTGAACACTTCGGAACCATCGGCGATACCGTCACGATCACTGTCCGGATCATTCGGGTTCGTACTTTCTAGACGCTCACGCTGATTGTTCAGATCATCACCATCGGTATCGATGGCCACCGGCAACACGACAGAACTCATGACGTAACACGTTTGTCCTCCATGCAAAATTTCTGCGATGGACGCAGACGCTTTCGGGTCTTTTGCAGTCGTTGCAGTGAGAATGTCGGTCAGGCTGTTATCCGCAGGAACTGGCCGTGCAAGCTGTGTCTTTCGCTCACCGATGGAATAGAAAAATTGGCCGTCGTACATCTTTTTTCCAAGATACCCTTTCGCTTTATTCGCAGGCTCATTGCCACTAAAGCAGTAACCCCAGTAACGCTTTTCATCAAAGTCTGGTCCACCGAAAAATGTGATGCGTGGAATACGCGTACCCTGCGGAACGGTGAAGATGACGTGTGTATCCGACGGCGCTGAAAATCCATCAATGGCGCGCTCTTCCTCGTAACGCTTGGTAGGAACGACACCTTGCTGTAGTGGTGTCGTCAAACGACCTTCAAGCGGAACCACTCCCATGTTCCGAACAAGTGCGGCACCACCAACGATGACCGCACACCCGAGAAGAGTGAGTGTTGCGTACTTCAGTGTCTGCACGATGTAGGGATTTGGACGCATCAAAACATTATACCATAAAGTGCTCATACTTTGTAGGTAGGAAAAAGCCCTTCTGCAAGCGACTTCAAGGCCAGCACCGCACACTACTTACGCGTCGACAACCACTGTCCCCGCAATGTGATCATGGATACATCGCCTGTCATTTTGCAGAATGAAGGCGGAGTCCACCAAAAAATAAAGCGGAATCATGGAGAGTAGAGAATTCAGCATCTCTCGCAAAAATACATTCTGAAGAAAGCCACCGGAGACTCCTGTATGCGCATCCACAATTCGAATTTTCACGATAATTTTACCGATCGATTGGCCTCTGGTCGCTAGAAGAAAAGCCTGCAGAATCAGATATCCACACATACCCAGTAGAGCGAGAATCAAGACAAAAGGGGATGACCGACTCACATCTGCAACGGTTGCGCCGGGCAAATCCATCGCAATGAGAAAGCTCACTGTATCGATAAAAAATGCGCCGATGGCAAATGCGAGCGGAAGCACGAAAAGAAGACAATCAATAAACCGAGCGAGAAAACGAGACAGTACTGTTGCCGGAGTTACCGATTTTTTGCGCTTCGCCATCGGTCATAATGTACTGATTTTTCGATGAATCCGCAAAATACCGAGAGGAGCACTGTGGTATCCTTACGAGCGAAACAGCTGATTTTTTGCTTGAGCAGTGTGCTCATCTCACGCATTCTACAAAGCCCCTACGATGGCGAAAGACTACTACGCAATTCTCGGCGTCCAAAAATCCGCTACCGAAGCGGAGATCAAGCAGGCGTACCGGAAACTGAGCAAAGAATTGCATCCGGACAAACACAAGGGCGACAAAGGCAAAGAGACGAAATTCAAAGAAGTGAACGAGGCGTACGACGTGCTGTCTGACACGGCGAAGCGCGGCAACTACGACCGTTTTGGTAATGCTGATTTTGGCGGATTTGGAGGCGGAGCCGGCGGAGGGGGAGCGGGATTTGGCGGATTTTCACAGGGTTTCGAGGGAATGAACTTCAACGGAGATTTGAATGATATTTTCAGTAGTTTCTTCAGTGGTGGTGGCGGAGGCAGACGTCCGGATACGAAGGGACGAAATGTCGAAGTGGAAATTTCGATTCCGTTCATGGACAGCGTCAAAGGCGCTGAAAGGACCATCACATTTACGACACAGATCGTCTGTGACGAATGCGCAGGTGCAGGTGGTGCTGAGGGATCAAAAAATGTGACGTGCAAAGAATGCGGCGGCACTGGCAGCGTCACGCGCACCGCGAAGTCACTCTTCGGTGCTATCCGTCAAAATGTGATCTGTGACACCTGTCACGGCAGCGGCAAAGTGCTGGAAAAAGCGTGTAGAAAATGTTCGGGTGCAGGCCGCATCAACGGCAAAAAGACTGTCACCGTGCGCATTCCTGCGGGCATCGATGATGGCCAGACCATGCGCCTCACGGGTGAAGGTGAAGCAGGGCGCCAGGGTCAGGCGAGTGGTGATCTTCTCGTGCATGTGCGACTGGAGGCAGACGCACGTTTTGAACGCGTTGGAGATGATATCCGTTCAACACTACCGCTCTCCGTCATCGACGCTGTGCTTGGTACCGAAGCCGACATCGAAACGGTGCAGGGAAAAACAACTGTCTCCATTCCAGCAGGCACACAACCAGGACAAGTGCTCAGGATCAAAGGCAAAGGCATGCCGGTGCTCAATGCCGGACGTCACGGTGACCACTACGTCACGGTTGATATCGTCGTCCCGACAAAGCTCAGTCGTGAGGAGAAGAAGCTTTTTGAGGAACTGAAAAAAGAGCAGCGGTAAATCATAGGAACGCCACACTAGGTGCCGTGCACAAAATTCGTAATGAGTTTTACGAGCAGATTTTTCTGTTCCGGCTTACTCTCTGCGATCAGAAGAACAAGTGCTACAAGTGCTGAATCAGTGAACTTTCTCTCACCGTCTCGGGCGGTCACATGTTCTGTGCGCGTGAGGTAGACGATAAAAAGAAAAGCGGCGATCCGTTTATTCCCATCCGCAAACGGATGATCTTTTGTCAGAGAGTAGAGAAGATGTGCAGCATTTTCTGCGACCGACATGGATAACTCTTTGGCATCGACCGTTTGTTTGATAGCACCAAGAATTTGCCTGAGGCCGTCACCCTGCTCTGTACCGAAAAGCTCACTTGCCTGCCGCTGGCGGATAAGATTTTTCTTGAGAGCAGCAACAAGTTCCACGGCCTCTTCATACGTCAGCACATACCGAGAGCGTCCTGACGATGTCGGTATGCCAAGTGTTTGTCGGTCATATTGATCTAGTAGCGTCCATGTTTCTGTGTACTCCGTAATCACTTTCAAAAGTCCCTGTGCCTCATTTCCACTCAGGCTTCGTGCTTTCATTGCCTGACGAATGAGGCCTACGGCGGTCTTCAGCTCCTGTAATTTGGCTGCCTCTAAGCGATGTTCATTCAACGTGAACCCCCGCATGAGATGCTGTCGTAGTACCTGAGTCGCCCACACGCGAAACTGAGTGGCCTGTTTACTGTTCACGCGATAACCGACACTCAGCACCATATCCAAATTAAAGTATTCGACTTTTCTTCGTACGACACGCTTCCCCTCCTTCGCAACTGTTTCCATAATGGAAACAGTTCCTTTTGGCTTCAATTCGCCATCCTTAAAGATATTGTTCACATGCTTGGAGATAGCAGATTTTTGCACACTGAAGAGTTGGGCGATGTCGGTCTGCGAAAGCCAGACAGTCTCTTCCCGAAGTTTTACCGGCAACGTGAAACCACCATCTGCACTCTGATAGATCAGGAGATCGGTTGAGGTAGTTGCGTCGTCTTTGGACATGCCGCCATCATACTGCATTACACATCCAAGTTCTCCAGTCCGTCGTCCGAGGCCATAACCGGTGAGAGCTCTTCGCTTGGGGCTGAGTCTGCTTCGGCTGCTGCCTTACCGCTCTTGAGGCGGATCACGACCTGACGGTAGTCACCTTCGCCAATGCTTTCAGTCGCGAGGTCTGAGAGCGTCGGAGTCGCAGAGATGTGCATGTGCACAACACGACGGAAGTACGGGCTCATAGGCGGGAGCGTGACACGTGCACCAGTGCGGCGAACGAAGTCTGCTTTTGCTTCGGCGATTTTCCTCACCTTCTCTTCCTGCATCGTGCGGTAACCGTCGACATCGACAACGATGAATGGCGCGCGCTCCAGTTTCTTGGCTGTACGAATCATGGATTTTACGAGGTGCTGTACAGCGTTCAAGGTCTCACCATGCCATCCGATCAAGCGACTTGCCTGATCCGTCATCACTTCAACGCGTGTCATCTCGCCGTCCTGTTTTACTTTGATCTCGGTGAAAGGAATTCCGAGAAGACCGAGGAGTGTGCCCGTGGTTTCGATTATCAGTGCATCCATATCGAACGTGAGGATAGCAGGGTGGTTACCTTTGTTCCAGCGAGGCAAATTTGCCGTGATCGCGCTTGCGCGTATCAATGTCAAAATGTGGCCTTGCGACCAAGGTAATGCGGTCATCCAGCGCAGCCCATGCAGAGTGACTGACGCTCTGGACTCTCGCTACATTCGTGTGCGTGCACTGCATGCGTCCACCAAGCGGCGGACGATCTTGCTTCGTCCATTTGGGAGCCGCAGGAATCTCACACGTCGGACATTCTATGCCCCACGCACGTAACTTCAGTTCATCACGAAGTACGGCCACTGCATCTTCAGAGAGCAATGCTCCGCGACAGAGGAGTAGTGCATTCTCAATCACCTGCCTGCTTTGTGCTGTTCCATCCTTCAGCGCTCCAAATAATTCCTGCAATGCAGCAGGATCAAGTCTCGGCTCATCCGCCTTTTCCACGTACGACAAAAGATTCTGACGCACGTCGAATCGAATGGTCTGACACTGCTCGGGAATAGATCCACTACGAAACATGGCACGGTAGTCCGGGACGGACAATTCTGCGGCCAAGGCTGATGGGGCAATACGCATGGTCGCGCATCGTAGAAGCCGATTGGATTTCATTCAACGAAAAAGGCCCCCTTACGGAGGCCTTTTGATTTCAGAACGGAAAAGTCAGATTAACGAACAGCGTCCTTGAGAGTCTTTCCAGCCTTGAAGGATGGAACCTTCATCGCAGGGATGGAGATCTTCTGCGTAGGGTTGCGTGGGTTCACACCCGTGCGAGCCTGGCGCTTAGAAACACGGAATGTTCCGAAACCGGTGATCGTCACGTTGTGGCCCTTCTTGAGCTCCTTCGTGATGGTACCGATGAGTGCCTCGAGGGCATCGGATGCGGCGCGCTTCGTGATACCAGCGGCGTCCGCGATAGCGGCGATAAGATCCTGCTTAGACATGGGGATCGGGGGGTAGAGAGATAAGATAGTCAGAATTCTACTCACGAAGACCGCATCTGCAAGCCAAAAATCACTTGCAAAACCCTTGATTTCCGCTTTCGACCGTGAACTTGGCTTATCTAAGCCAAAAAACAATGAACACACCATGAGTACAATTTCATACATTTCATGGTATTTCCATGACA
>JAYTPR010000144.1:0-2540 GCA_043747095.1 Candidatus Peribacterales bacterium | reverse complement strand
GTTGTCCGGGTTTTCTGCGTCATGTCCGGAATACGGCGGTCCAGTTCCTGCAGAGATTCTCTTCTCCCGGGTAGCGGCTCGAAATCTTCACTCGCTGAGGATGAGGTTTCGATGCTCATGCGGGATGGGATTTCATCACCTCCTTCACTGAGGTCTTCACCGCTTCCAGTGCGGGCTTCATGACCTTTAAGTCCATGGGCGTCATGGCAGACAGCACCCATGCAGCCAGGTCTACTTCCGTGGGCTTGGGGCCTAGGCCAATGCGGTGACGTGGAAAATTCTCACCGAAGATTTCCACGATGCTTTTGAGTCCATTGTGCGTGCCCGGGCCACCGGTCATTCGTAGTCTGTGCGTACCACGTGGGATATCAATATCGTCACAGAGGACAAGTAATTGCGTTGCAGGATTGAGTTTATAAAAATCGATAAGTTTTTTGATGCATTGGCCGGACAAGTTCATGAACGTCGTTGGTTTTACGAGGAGGACTTGTACACCGTCTATCTCCCCTTCTGCCGCCCAACACAAAAACTTCTGCTTATCTTCGTACTGCGTTGCTTTGATTTCATTCGCAAGAACATCAAGCGCAATCCAGCCCGCATTGTGACGCGTCTTGGTATATTGCTTTCCGGGGTTACCGAGGCCGACGATCAGAAAGGAAGGCTTCATATGTTTGTCGATGTTTCTTCACGGTTTTTGAAGAACTGATCCTCCATAAGGTAATGACGTGCAGCCATGAGAGCAACGAAAGATCCTGCGCTGAGCGCGATATCAAGAGACTCGAGATCAGGCTTCAGCATCTTGCGTGCGATGACGAATGCCAAGAGCTCAAGAACAGCTCCAATACTGTGGTTTACAAGCATTCGCACGAGCTCAAGTCCGATGACCACGATGAGCGCACGGTTTATAAATTCGTAGAATGTTTCTGTAGAACTCCAATCCATTGTGGTGAGAACTTTTACACTTTGAGATCCGTACACCAGAACTGCGATCACTGTTGCTGCTGCTACCAATTTTTCAAGCGATAGTGAAAGACGAGTCCAGACACGAGTGAGTGATTTATGCATGCGCAAAGAATACGTCATGTTTTCTGATATGACGAGAAAAATATTTAGATTTTTGCTCCTATATCAGTGAGTGCTCGTCGAAAAATTCCAATCGCTCGCTCGATTTCTTCTTTGCTTGGTGCAGACGTCAAGTCATGCACAGCACGATTACGAAGTTTGTGCGCCCACCACACACCGTTGATGTCGGAAAATCTTGGGCCGGCAGCTTTCAGCTTTTCACCGAGTGATCCTGCGTATCCTAGAAGCCTCAGAGCTTCATCGAGAATTTTATCTGCTTCGACAAGTTTCAGTGTTGGGTTCTTCTGTGATTGTACTTTCTGCCATGCTTTTTCGATGGCGATCTTTGCTCCTGTACGAAGCAGTCTTCGCATCTGTGTCAAAATCATAAACCACACGAGTGCAGATGCGATCAGAAGAAGTGCGATGAGCGCGAAGATATAGCTCATTGTTTCACCGGAGGTTTTTTCTTTTGCGGCACCATATCTTTGACGTTTTGTTCAGCAGCGCGCTTTTGCATTGTTGATGCGACAAATTCGGCAAGAATCCCCTGTACGGTGGTTGCATCTTTCAAATTCTTTTTGTGCATGTAGGCCTCCATACACTGCAGCACGAGAATCTCTACTTTGCGCGGGCTCTTCACGTACTCCATCGAGATCGTGCCGCCAGTGCTGATCTTTTCCAGGCTTACCTCTCCGTAGCCGATAAGTGTTCCGAAGATTCCCTTCACTTCGTACTCGATGCCCTGAATATCGCTATAAAGGACGCGAGCCGATGTGCGATGAAACCAACCATGCCACGCAAGGTCGAGTACTCCTTTATTAGTAATGACCCATGCATCCAGGTAGTAATCCATAAAATTGCGGATCCACCATAGCGCAACGCCAACTGATGAAAGTCCGATACCGTAGACGATGTACTTGGTACGTGCGAAATACAGCAAGCTCCAGACCGCGATGAACACGAGTGACGGCAGCCACAACGACTTGATGCCGAGAAGCCAGTGCTTATGCACTACCATCTTGATCTCTTCCTCGTCGTCGAGATGCTGGGTGAAGAAGAACTTGTTGAGCACGATTGGAGTCTACTACCTCCTTCTAGAAGGCGGAAGCTGCGATTCACCATATCCCATCTCTCTGGTATACTACGTAGGTATGGCGACGAACCTCAGCAGGAGAAGTATTTTGTTCCACGTCTTTGATGTCACGCTTAATATCGTGATCATCGTTGCGATCGTGGGAATCATTCGCACGTTCATCGTGTCCCCTTTCCAGATTGAGGGTAACTCGATGGTCGATACGCTCGAGCACAAGGAGTACATCGTCATCAATAAATTCCGTTACCTCTTCGGTGAGCCACAGCGCGGTGACATTGTGGTCTTCCGTCCTCCGACGGACGAGGCGAAGTACTACGTAAAGCGTGTTATTGGTTTGCCTGGTGACACCGTAGTCGTCCGTGATGGCAAAGTGTTTATCCGT
>JAYTPR010000143.1:0-7454 GCA_043747095.1 Candidatus Peribacterales bacterium | reverse complement strand
AAAGTGGGAGATCGAGCGGCTTCTTTTCTCACTCCATATCATCGGCGGCATCAGCTATTTCAAGACGTGTTTGCCGCGCACGATGAAGATCGAATCCGGCAACCTGGATATGCACGAAGCGAAATTCTGGAACACAGTGTACGAAAAGGGTCTCGGTGAATTTTTCTATCGCAATAACATCGACTTCCGCGGCCTCGTGAATTTTCCAGCCAACCGCCCGAAAGTGATCCTAGAACCTGCGATGCGCAAAAAGACGATCGAGAATCCGCTTCGACGCCTGCTTGTGCCCATCGGCGGTGGCAAAGACTCTATGGCAACCATCGAGATGCTCCGAAAAACCGGCGCAGATATCACGCTTCTTCGCCTTGAGCCTCACCCAATCATCGACGAACTCTCACACGCCGCAGGCCTCCCTATGATGACCGTGAAGCGCCAGCTCTCCCCTGTCCTCTTTGACCTAAATGACGATGGAGCCCTCAACGGCCACGTACCTATCACCGCGTATCTTTCCGTACTCTCAGCGCTCCTTGCGGTGTTGTACGACTTTGACGCAGTGGTAATGAGCAACGAACGCAGTGCGAACGTCGGCAACGTAGAATTCAAAGGACTCATGGTAAACCACCAGTGGAGCAAGTCGGTGGAATTTGAACGCATGTTTAGAAAACACCTGACAGACGCCGTTCAAACAAATACTGAGTACTTCAGCGCCGTACGACCGTTCTCAGAACTCAAGATCACGCAAATGTTCTCTCTTCATCCGGAATATTTCGAACGTGTCACAAGCTGCAACTACAACTGGAAGATTTCGGGCTCGTCACCGGAGGGAACTGTAGAGGAAGGGCGCTGGTGTCGGAAATGTCCCAAGTGCGCATTCGTCTTTGCGTGTATGGCAGCGTTTTTGAACAAAGCCGATCTCATGACAATGTTTGGTACAAACTTGTTTGATGATGAAAAACTTGTACCGCTCTTTGAGGAGCTTCTCGGAATCAGAAATTTTAAGCCATTTGAGTGCGTCGGTACGCCTGAGGAAACCCAGGCAGCGTTTATTTTGGCTCACCGTTGCGGAGAACTAGAAGACACACCGGTCATGAAAATGTTCGTCTCTAAAGTCCTCAAGACAATCAAGAAGCCAGATGCGCTCATCAAAGAAATCTTGGAACCGACCGGAGAACACTTCATCCCCGAAGCCTTCCGCCCGTTTATTCTTCCGTCATGAAGATCGGTAACTTTGCAGGCAAAAAAATCTGTATTCTCGGTTTCGGCCGAGAAGGACGAGCGATGGCGAAAGCTCTCACCGAGCATGCACAAGGATGTGAAATCACGGTGGCAGACATGAATGAAAAGACCGAGGTACCGAAAGAATTCAAAAAACAAACAGGCGACACATGGCTTTCTGATCTGGAAACATTCGATGTGCTCATCAAATCCCCCGGCATTCCCCCGCTCCCTGAGATCATTCGTCTTCAGGATAAGCTCACGACATCGACGCAGATTTTTTTGGACTCCATCAAGGACTCAGGCGCCATCGTTATCGGTGTCACCGGTTCCAAAGGTAAGAGCACAACATCGACATTGATCCATAAGATCTTGAAAGACGCAGGGAAAGATTCATACCTTGTCGGAAACATTGGAGAACCTGCCATTGCACACCTGAAAGACGCAAAAGCGAATACGATATTCGTTCATGAGATGAGCAGTTATCAGCTGATGGATCTCACGGTGAGCCCTGATATTGCGGTCATTACTGCGTTCTTTCCGGAACATCTGGATTACCACGGATCGCTGGAAGCGTACTTGGAAGCGAAGAAAAAAATCGCAGCATTCCAGTCTGAAAAAGACATAGTGTTTTTTAACGCGACATTTCCTGAGGCAAAAAACATCGCAGAAGAAAGTAAGGGAACAAAAATTCCGTTCACGATGAAAGATGCACCAGTGACTGCGGATGAGATTTTGCTCAAAGGTGATCACAACCTTGGAAATATCGCAGGTGCATGGAAAGTTGCAGAGCATCTCGGCATCCAAAAAGAATCAGTACTGAAAACGATCCGAACATTCAAAGGCCTCCCACATCGCCTTGAGAGCCTCGGAATTCTTAAGGGGGTGGAATGGGTCAATGACTCGATTTCAACCACGCCTGAGTCCGCTGTAGCGGCTCTTGATGCATTTGGTGACAGAGTCAGCGTCATTATCCTTGGCGGGCAAGACCGTGGGTATGACTTTGCGCCGCTCGCACAGAAGATTGTCGCCTCCAAAAGTCTGCGAATGGCCATCCTGCTACCCGATAGCGGCACAGTCATCGGCAAGGCTCTGGAACATGCTGGTGCACCTGTGATTCTCTCCACTGCAAAGACTCTCCTAGAAGCTGTGGAAAAAGCTCGCAAAGCCGCCCTAGACCCAAAGCCAGCAAAAGGCGACGTTCCAGTCGTCCTCCTGTCTCCCGCAGCGCCAAGCTACGGCCACTTCAAAAATTTCGAGGATCGCGGCGAGCAGTTTACAAAGGCAGTTCGGGGCTGACACAGGCCAAGAAACGTGATACAATGTCCTGATGTCTTTCTTCAAAACGTATCCGAAACTTTTGATACTCTGCGCCTGTACTGTCGCAGCTTATGCCGTGTACGCGTACGGCGGACTCCGGTGGCTTGATAGCATTCCTGTCAGTGGTGAGTATCTCGCAGTATTTATCGGCGGGCTACTGTTCAGCTTCGGATTCAGCTCACCATTTGGCATCGGAATTTTTCTTGAAATCGGACACAAGGTAGATCCAATTCTCGCAGGACTACTCGGAGGTATTGGGGCACTACTCTCGGACCTCGTCATTTTCGAAGTCATGCGTTTTGAGCTCTTTCATGACGAAATGCACCGCATTCGCTCCTCGCGCATTGTGAACTGGATGCACGCAAAACTGCATCATGAGAAGTTCCCGCAAAAAGTCCGCGAATATCTCCTGTGGTCATTTGCAGGCATTATCATCGCTTCGCCACTGCCGGATGAATTTGGCGTCGCACTTGTCAGTTCGCTCACAGATATCCGCGCTCGGTCATTTGCACTGCTCTGCCTCACCTTCAACACAGCGGGCATCATCCTGCTTCTGTACGCGTCGCACGCTCCAGCTTAAGCACCACCGACTTTCACTTTCGCAGGACGCACTATTTTGCCGTGCAATTCGTAACCGTCTTCCAAAACATCGATCACGGTTCCGCTGTCACCTTCCACCTGCATCAACACTTCGTGACGCTCTGCATCGAGAGGCTTTCCGACGGACTCAAAACGCTTGAGTCCCATATCGCCTACTTCTTTCAGAAACTGCTGCTCAAGCGCAACGATGCCCTTCACCCAGTTATCACTCTCAAGATTTTTCGGTAGCAGCTTGAGTGCGCGCTGGAGGTTATCGATAGTTGGAAGAAGCTTGAGAAGCACAGCCTCGGAAGCAAATTTACGGATCTCCCCCGCCTCGCGCTCTAGTCTGATCTTGACGTTCTGAAGCTCGGCCTGCGAACGGGAGGAAACCTCTGACGCCTTCTTGAGCTGTTCAGTCAATTCTTCGATCTTGGCCTCAAGTTCAGTGATACGACTATCTCCTGCCGCTGCGGCTTTTACCTTGGCGGCTAGGTCATCGTCCTGTGATGGATCAATTGCCTTATTCATACCAATATAATAGCAGACCTAACTACTCTTTTCCCGTAGACCGGGACGCCGCGTCCCGGCTGCGGGAAGCAAAGAAAATAACTGCGATTTTAAAAAAACTGATCAATGTAGATTCGCGCATAGTGAAAGTAAAAACTATCCGAGGCTTTTACGGATCACTCCTGCCTCCACAATTTCGCGACTGATGCTCTCTTTGGACAAATCCTTGGACTGCAAACGCTGGTAAATAGACGACGTGAGGTTTCGATGAATGATGTGGTGCGGCTTCTCGGGGCCGAGGTTGATCTCCAGGATTTTTTCGAGCGCATCGACATCGCGTTCGATATCTCGGAAGACTGATTTCTTCTTCGCCATCATCGCAAGATTCTCACGATTCAAATATTTTCCAGCATGCTTCAGGTCTTCTCGCAAAGCTGGATAATACTTTTCAACAGTATCCAGAAGCCCCGCTTCCGCTGCAGCGGTAAGCCCTCTTCCAGTTGCGATAAGTTCAGGCGGAACTCCAACGGAGTAGAGCGCAGCCGTAAAACCGATGGCACGCGGGAGCCTGACTTTGCCAATGCCGCGGCTGTATCCGAAGAGTCCGATGTGCTGCAGACGTTCACGACGCTTCGGCATATAGGAAGCAACGTCGTTGATGAGTGGTGCGATAGTTTCGATCGTCGGTTTCCAGTACCCGGAGAAAATGGCGCATAGCTTCTCAATCTTTTTCTTGTCGGCATCAGGGATAATGACAATCTTACGCTTTGGAGCTTCGTTCTTGATTTTCAAGAGTGCTTTCTTCACCTCATCTTTCGGATAGTCGTAGCGAAATGCAGACTGGATAGAATACGTCCGAACGCCGGAATACTGCTCCAAAAACGTATCTACGTACTGCGGATTCACGCTTCCGCGAAACGGCAGGGAACCCGTACCAAGCACCGGATACACGTCCATATCCAAGTCATCAGCCGTTTTTTTAGCAATGCTCAGCGCGACTTTGACTGCAAGAACGGCAGGAACAAGACCTGCGTTCATCGCTGGATCCGAACGCGCGAGGAATAATCTCTGCCCCCTTTGTTTTGCATCAGGATTCTCTTTCACAAGCTTCTCCCAGTACGGACGAATGATCTTGTCGATGGAAAGAAGTGACGGAACATCCTCCACAAGCGGCGTCACATCAAAAAGTTTCATGAGTTCTTTATCTACTTTCTTTCCGCCATGAAATACCGCGCGGTGATACCCCGCAATATCCTTAAACGTCTCGCGTACACGTATCGGCTGAGAGGCATGCGTCGTCAGTGGCAGAAACATCTCGACGACTGGCGGACGACTGACCCCGATATCACGCGCAAGGTCGGACAGCGCGAGAACGTTCATAAACGCACGCGCCATACGATGCATTTTCTCACCGTCAAAGGCTGGAATGCGGTAGGTCAGGTGCACATCCGTACCAAACGGGTGCTTGGAAAACAGCTTCTCGCCGCGCGAAAAGAGCTTCTCACCGACTGCTTCATCCACATACTTACCCTCCCAGTCCCACATGTACTCATCGATCGGAAGATCTTTAAAAAGAATCATCACTTCCTCTATTTCATCCTGTGTTGTCACAAACGCTCCCTCTTTCCACCAGGGACTCCCGGCATTATCCGGATGTTGAGTCGCCATCGTAACGGGAACCGAACGTCGCATCATCGGTACGGTAGCACACGCACTGACACTGGTCGAAGTACGGACTAAAAGAGTATGATGGTGACCATGAAGACGAGGAAGAAAACTCTCCGCAGCACACAAGACTGCCACTGCACGCCAGCAACCCTTTCAACGAGTAGCCGTATCGCCGAAATCGGCGTCATGATGATTGTGCTTGTCGCCGTGTATCAGGCGAGCAAAAGCCTCAATCTCTTCTCCTTCAGTGCTGATACGGAGAATGTCATCGGGCTCGGTACGGTGCTACTGATCGGGCTCACGGCATCCACATCGAGCTGTCTTGCGATGGTTGGCGGACTTCTGCTGTCTGTCACATCAGCGTGGTCGAAAGCACATCCGAAAGCAACGAGTTGGGAAAAGTTTGAGCCGCAACTCCACTTCAACCTCGGCAGACTGCTTGGGTACTACGCATTCGGAGGACTCACAGGAATTATCGGACGCGAACTCCTCTTCACGGTTCATGGAACAGGCATGCTGAAGATCGGTCTATCAGCACTTATGATCGTACTAGGGCTCAACATTCTCGGATTTATTCCGAAACGTTTTTGCCGCGTGCCACTGCCGCAACCTCTGCTCAAGCGCATTCGCGGACTCAGCACATCTGATGGAATTGCCGCACCACTCACACTTGGCTCGCTCACGTACTTCATCCCATGCGGCTTTACACAATCCATGCAGCTGCTTGCGCTTGCATCAGGTAACTTTTGGACGGGTAGTTCCATCATGTTTGTCTTCGCGCTCGGCACGCTCCCCTCTCTGCTAGGCATCGGAGCGATCAGCTCATTCGCTCAAGGAAAGATGGGGCGTCTCTTCATCACGTTTGCAGGAACTGTTTCACTCCTCCTCGGATTCAATAATCTTCACAGTGGACTCCTTCTCACGGGCGTCGATATCGCGCTTCCGAGTTTTGCAGCGAGTGTCGAAATGTCCGGTAACGACCCAAACGTATCATTCGACAAGAACGGTCAGCAAATCATTAGTGTCGGAGTAGCAACCGGGGGTTATAGCTCTGAAACGTTCACGATCAAAGCCGGAGTGCCGACATGGATTTACGCATTAGCACCCGAGCCTGTCACAGGCTGCATTTCCAGCATGACGATCCCCGACTTCAATGTAAGTAAGCTCATCCGCAAAGGTGATAACTGGCTTGGGCCGATCACACCGACAAAAGACTTCGCTTTCATGTGCTCCATGGGCATGTTCAAAGCCGACGTTCACGTGAAATCGTAAGCTTCGGGACTGTCCTTACTTGCACGGCACCTCCGGATCGGCGACGCAACTTTCTGTTGGCGGATCTCCGCGTTCTGGGCATAGGCGCGAGTAGAGACATGCATCATCGGACATCATGCGAATTTGCTTTCGTAGCTCTACAGGCTCGGTGGTGTCGGTGATAAGAAGTTTGTCACTATCCGCAAAAACATAGAGTGAGCCGAGTGGCTCCTCTTCACCGTTCACGTACAGCTTCACAGCGTAACTTCCCGCTGCCTGCTGACATGTCATGCAGTCCAAAAACTTAAACTCATTGTTTTGATATCGCATGCCGGGCATAGATGCGAAAAACTCGGTCAGCGTCAGCCCCGGCTTGTGCCTATGAATAACATCCCCGTTTGTATCATGAAGATGAAGATGCGGACTCAATGCGTTTTTGTGCTCTGCATCCTTAGAACTTCCCGACATAAATTCATTACGTGCAAAATCCAACGGCTTTCCTTCTATCCACACTGCAAAGTCTGCATGTGTGTGGTTTGGGTCAGGATTTTTTGCAGGCTCTGACTTACCACAAGCCGCGAAAAGAAAAGTGGAAAGGAAAAGGAATTTGAGTGCTTTCATGCTGCGGAAGAAAAGACAGAAGCGTAGTATAACAGATATGTCATCCATTACCGCTGCTCGCTGGATTCTTATTGCAGGTATCGCATTCGTATTTCTGTACTTCGGTATTGAAAAATTCGTCCATCCCGATTTGTGGATCGGCTGGATGCCGGAGTGGATCGACGGTCTTGCAGGGCAAACCGATGACACATGGATGCAGATCATCGCTGTCACGGAAATTGTCATCGCAATCGCAGTTGTTGTGCCAGTTCGCATCATTCAGAAAGCCGGCGCACTCTTCGGCACCATTC
>JAYTPR010000142.1:0-1675 GCA_043747095.1 Candidatus Peribacterales bacterium | reverse complement strand
GATCGTTGGACGGCCAGAATTTTGATATGATCTCTCCATGCCGCGCCCAAGAATTGCAGTCCTCTACGTCGGAGGTTCCATCGGAATGATTCGAAATAGAAAGACCGGTCGTATCGAGCCTATCGAATCGCTCGTCGAAATTCATCGGTTTATTCCCGATGCGCAACGAGATGTGATTCTTGATTTTCATTCCATCGCCAACCTCGGTTCGTCCGAAGTCACACCCGCTCACTGGATAGAGATCGCGAAGACCATCGAAAAAGTCTATGACCATGTAGAAGGAGTCGTCGTCATTCACGGTACGAACACCATGGCATACACGGCTGCAGCACTCAGTTTTTCGCTACAAAATCTTGGAAAGCCTGTTGTTCTCACAGGCTCACTCATGCCCATTGATGACCTTGGCAGTGATGCACGTATGAACCTTATTTACGCTATTAGAGCGGCAGAACTCGATATCGCAGAAGTGTGTATTGCTCTTGGTCCTAGGGTGCTGCGTGGCTCACGAGCGAAGAAAGCGGACCAGTCTATTTTGGAAACATTCGACAGTCCTCGTTTCCCTCCACTGGCAGAATTCAATACATCGGTTCAGCTCCATCCATGGAGAACGGTTCGCAGGAAAAGAACGATAGTTGCGAAGCCGGATTTCGATGCCAACATCGTTTCCATCACGCTGCATCCTGGTATGCCGGAGTCGTATTTCGATGCGATGCTGGCGGCAAAACCGCATGGCATAGTTCTTCGCGCATACGGACTTGGCATGCTTCCGGAACATTTGTTTCCGTGGATTCGCAAAGCGACAAAGCTCGACATTCCGGTCGTCATCACATCGCAACTTCTTCGTGGCTCCATTGATCTTCAGCTTTATAGAAAACAGCTGACACTTGAGGAGCTTGGTGTCATTTCAGGTATGGATATGACCTACGAGTGTGCGGTCGTGAAGCTCATGTGGGCTTTGGCACAGACGAGAAATGTGAGAAGAATCAGGGAACTCATGGAAAAAAACCTTGTTGGCGAACTCACGGAAACGGCTTAAAGAAGGGCTTTCTCGCATTCCTGCATCAAAATATTTGACGACATTTTGGGGTATCTTTAGGCTGCCACGCTATGAAGATGCAAGAGCTCATCACCGCGGTGCCACCAAATCTTGATCTTGGTGCATATCGAAAATTGGACAGGGCACAGGGCATGCCGCCTCTTGATTCGTCGAGAATCTCCATGCATGCAGTGCACGGTGTGCAGCGATATGCACTTTCAACTCCGGTTGAGGGCGATGCATCACTCGTCCTGAGATACAAAGGAGTGGAAGGAGCTGTCAGTAGTATCGCAGAGCTAGAAAATGGTGAAGTGTGGAATGTCTTACAATTTCAAGGTGCAAAGACGAGTAAGAGCTTTAGGCTTACCGGAGGCTTGGATTGGCGAGCCGCATTTGCTTCGCAAATCAAAAAGTATGCAGCTCATCCTGAAAGCGATGTCCGAGAACTAGCAATGCCACATCATCATGGCGTCACAAATCTCACCGGAGCTGCAAGCTATGAAAATGCAGTAGCCGGTTACGGCATTGCTCGCTCGCTTCTTAATATGCATTGGTCTGAAGAGCGCAAACTTTATATTGCTGAAGTAACGAAGGATATTAAGGCTAGTATTCTCGAAACTGCTGATCTGTAAAATGCGC
>JAYTPR010000141.1:0-4128 GCA_043747095.1 Candidatus Peribacterales bacterium | reverse complement strand
AACTGGCCGCGCGGCAACTTCTCCTCCAAAACGGAAAGTACCTTCAGCCAGAGATCAAGGTCTACGGAATTGGTCATGACTAGAACAAGTGGATGACGTCGTTAAATGTAATGATGATGATGAGTCCAATGAGTAGGAAGAAACCAACGGCATTCGTGATGAGCTCAAATCTCTGGTTCAGCGGGCGGCGAATGACCATCTCAACGAGCACGAAGAGGAGACGTCCTCCGTCTAGTGCTGGAAGCGGTAACACGTTAAGGATCGCAAGGCTAAGGCTCAAAAGTGCAATGAGACGCAGATACGTCATGAATCCTTCCTGTACTGAACTATACGTCAACACGGCAATACCAACGATGCCCGTGATGCCTTCTGGAACATGGCCCGTGGTCGCGAGAGATTTAATAAGTGTGTAGATACCGACAACAGTCTGCTCGGTCATGAAAATAGTTTCCTTACCTGCAAGCTGAATTGCCTTGCCAATCGAACGCTTGGGAGCAGAAAGTTTTGCAGCAAAAGGAGAGATAGCAACTCCTGACTTACCATCAACCAACGTCACATCAACCATGCGGACTTCTTTCTCTTTTCCTTCCATGAGTTCGTACGTCACTTTTCTCTTTCCCTTCTGATACTCCACCACGTCTTCTGGCTTCAAAACTTTCACACCATCGATAGCCTGAATGGCACTATCCTTCACGATACCTGCTTTCGCGGCAGGGCTGCCTGGAAGCACTTCTGTGATGTATACACCAATCTCCAGTGAGATTTCACCGTTGGCTGCTGCCATCTGAAGTTCGTCGATGGAACGGTAGAAATTTGGCACCCAGCGCCCGACGGAGAAACCGACTGTCAGAAGAATAAATGCCAAGATGAAGTTCATCATGACTCCTCCAGAAAGGATGAGGAGGCGTGCATGAATAGGAGCGGACGCAAAGCTACCTTGGTCAAAGCGCTTTTCAAGATTGATCTCGTTCTCCCCTTTCAGACGGACAAATCCTCCAAAGGGCACCCAGTTCAAGCTGAAGATCGTACCGGACTTTTTAAACAGTGTGAGTGCGCGTGGCGGAAGACCGAAACCGAACTCTTCGACCTCAACCTTAAAGAGCTTGGCCAGTGTGAAGTGACCGAGTTCGTGGATGATGATCAGTAGCGTCAGAAGAAGAATGAATGCGAGCGCTGAGATCAGAACTGTCATGGGGCGTGGGGGAAACTCTGACGTGAAGCAAGGAGGCGAAACTACCAGAGGTGTGGAAAGCAAAGAAGTTATCCACACCCACTTCATGTTGCATGTAGATGCAAAGAAGTAGGTAGTGCTGAAGTGTCAAAGACGTTTGATGAAATGTTGCATTTGTTTGCTAATCACTGCTTTGGCAAGGCTCCGATCATTCAAAAAAGAGCCCATGCAACGCATGGGCTCGAAAGACAGCTGGTGTTCCAACTGAAAAAATTTAGTCAGCGAGTTCGAAAAGAATCTTTGCAAGATTGTCGAGATAGACACTGATCGGAAGCGTCGCAGTAGCGGCGGCACCGATAGCTTCTATCTGACATCCAAACAAACACTGCTTTGCAATCATCGCTTGGTAGCTCACGAAAGGCTGCGATGAAACGATGAGTACTTTTCCGGTTGGAAATGTGCCCCAATCGGTAAGCGTGTCTCGCGTATTCGCATTACGACCAACAACTTTCGTTTTCTTGAAAAGAGGAATCACCCTCCCAGACCAACCAAACGTGCTCGATGAAAGCTCATAAATGGCTTCCATCAGATCCGTTTCGTCGGCTGGAAGGATCGGATTCAAATAACGACTCGCCTGCAAAATACTTTCAGAGAAAGGAAGAATGTCATTGTTGAAATCTGTGACATCTTCGTCATTCGGGCGTTGAGAGCCACACATCACCAAATTGGTGAAGCGTATGCCGCTGTTCCACTCCC
The DNA here is from genome assembly GCA_043747095.1 of Candidatus Peribacterales bacterium. Classification (GTDB taxonomy): domain Bacteria; phylum Patescibacteriota; class Gracilibacteria; order Peribacterales; family Peribacteraceae; genus JAGORY01. Next base: position 2,201 of record JAYTPR010000141.1, on the reverse strand, counting down.
GTCTGAGCAGCGAAAGACGTTTTCGAATCGCGGCTTTTTTAGCGCCGAGTACAAACGCGTGATCATGCGTTTGTACTTTCGACCATATCTCTTCAACAAAACCCAATGCTGTAAGAAAAGGAAGGGCGTCATGACGCTTGTCCCCAAACTTTTCTTGAATGTCAGCTCGCAATTTTCCTCGTTCGTACCACGCTTGTTGCGTAACACAAACGATATCAGCAAGCGAACCGTCGTGAACTAAACCAAATAGATCGAGAAGCCCTCTGAGGGCCTGTACTGGAACACCACTGCTGTCAAAGAACTGATTGTTCATATGTTTCTCCTTATATGAGTGGAACAATCTAACGTAATTATGAAACTTTATATATTTTTGTCAATATGGCGTGCCACACATGAAAAAAAATCTCTTCTTCGCCATGAGGGAAGGGTGAGATCGAATGGTGGGCAATACAAGATTCGAACTTGTGACCTCCACAATGTCATGTCACGCGGAAGCGTGACGTGTGGCGCCTTTTTCCTGTGCGTCTCGCGAAGCTCGACGCAGCCAGCTTGAGCTAATTGCGTCGGAGATACAGATGGTGGGCAATACAAGATTCGAACTTGTGACCTCCACAATGTCAATGTGGCGCTCTAACCAGCTGAGCTAATTGCCCGGTAAGCCGCAGAAGCCTACGGCCAAGAGACTGCAAAATCAACCGTTCATCGGCGTTCTTTCCAGTACTAGAACCGTTTGCACGGTTTTGCGTAGAGCAAAAACGATGCCCCGGGTGAAATGACGCTCTGCATACTCACGACACAGCCTCAAAGAGTTCGTACGCTGGAATCATGTTCGATGTACTGCTTGATCTTCTGTTTCCACGCCAGTCACTCACTGGAACAGAGGGCACGTTTGTCACGGACACTGAGCATAAAGAGATGACACTGACTCCCCTACTCCTCCATACAAATGTGCTACGAAAGCGCGGACTACGGTACATCGATGCAATAGTTGCAGCAGGACAGTACGACGAATCCGAGCAATTGAAGAAAATGATTCTGACGTACAAATATAAACGCGTGCCGGCATTTGCAGGTGACCTTGCGATGCGAATGCATGACGCCATGCACGGCCTCTTGATGACACCTGCATCACCGCAGGATCAACCGATCCTTTGTCCGGTGCCACTCCACTGGACTCGCAAAAACGAGCGCGGTTTCAACCAAGCAGAGGAGCTCGCTCTACGTATTGCTCATACATCAGGCTGGACGATGCAAGAACTCCTATTTCGCGTTCGCCGCACCGGACACCAGGCACACCGCAACCGAGCCGAGCGCCTAACCGCACTCATCGGCGCATTTGCCGTGAAACCAGAAATTTCGATGCCGAAGCATATCCTTCTCATCGACGACCTCAGCACAACCGGTGCAACGCTAGAAGAGTGCGCCAGGATGCTGAAAAACGCGGGAGCAAGACACGTCACCGGACTTGTTGCCGCTGCGGGGTAGGAAAAATGCCACTATATGGCTTCTGTAAGGGAAAAACAGATCATCACAATCCCCTACTGGGTCAAGAGCAGGCAGGAAGCTAAAAACCTCGTTTTATGGTAAAATATTCAGATTTATGGAAACAAACACACAAACCCTTCTTGAGTGGCATGCTGCGTCTCGTCCTGATCACGTCCACACCGAAAAGTGGTACGTCGCAGCGGGATCATTTTGCGCGTTGATGATTTCGTACGGAATTCTTTCCGGAGCATGGAGCCTCAGCATTCTCTTCGCCTTCATTCCGGGCTTGTATTACATGCTCCGAAATCAGGGTCACAAGAAACATCACATCCGCATTCGTGAGATAGGCCTTCAGTTTGATGACACACTCCATGGATGGGGCGAGTTCAAAGAATTTTGGATTCTCCAGGGCCCCGACTACTTCGAACTTCACGTTGCCTCCACCAAGCAAATCAAGAGCGACATCGTTGTGATGACGGGCGATATTGATCCGTTTGTGATTCGTGATGCGCTCTCAAATTTCTTGCCGCAAGTCGCACACCGAAAAGAAAGACTACTTGACGCCATTATTCGCTTCTGTAAACTATAGATGCTGCGCTGGGTTCACATTGCGCGCCTTGCCTACCATCACTCTCCTGAAAAGGAGCAGCGATTGCTTCAGTTTGCATCGCAAGATCCAAACAACCAACTCAATCAGCCAGAAAGTGAGAATGCTG
>JAYTPR010000140.1:0-33629 GCA_043747095.1 Candidatus Peribacterales bacterium | reverse complement strand
GATTCCGGCGTGTATCGAAGAATCCCTCATGTCCTCCAGTAGCTCTGTTGGTCCCTAAACGCTACAAAAGGACAACATAGTGCGTTGGCGAGAGGGCTTACGAATGTTACCGTGAGCGCATGAGCGCCGAACGTTTCGTCCATCTGCACTGTCACTCCACTTTCTCGCTCTTAGAGGGCCTCCCAAGCCCTGAGGAAATTGTTGATCGTGCCAAGGAACTTGGTCACACAGCGGTGGGTATGGCAGACAAGGGATACACATACGGCTTGATCGAGTTTTACAAAGCTGCCAAAGATGCTGGGATCAAGCCAATTCTCGGTCTTGAGACGTACGTTGCGTCACGCACGCGTCACGACAAAGAGGCATCGTCCGATACACGTCGATATCCACTCGTTCTCCTCGCAGAAAATGAGGAGGGCTACCAAAACCTTTTGGCACTCGCCACAAAGGCCGCCATGGAGGGTATGTACTACAAGCCCCGTGTTGATGCGGAGCTTTTGAAGCAGTACGGCAAAGGCCTGATTGCGCTCACTGGCCCTATTGGAGGCAGTATTCCGCAAGCTGCACTGGCCGAAGATTTTGAACGCGTGAAACTTCTTACCGAGCAGTACCGTTCGTACTTCGGTCCAGACAATGTGTATTTCGAACTCATGGATTTGCCGAGTGTTCCCGGGCAGCGAGAAGTAAATCAGCAGCTCATTAAATTCGGAAAAGAGCTGAACGTACCGGTCGTAGCTACCTGCAATAGCCACTATTGTCGCCCTGAAGATGCAGAAGCACATGACGTACTTCTCTGTATTCAGAAAAACGCGAACGTCGGAGACGCTGGCAGGTTCAGCATGCGTGATTCAGATTTCTCCATGCGTCCGGACGAGGAAATGCGCGAAGCATTTGCACACATTCCAGAAGCTTTTGATAACGCATCGGTCATCGCCGATCGTTGCAACATCACGATTCCTTTCGGTCAGTACCGCATTCCAAAATTTCCGGTAAAAGGTGCTGATACCGAAGAGTCGCTTCTCAAATCTCAATGCGAAACTGGCCTCCTGAAGCGCTACAGCGTACAGATGAAGACTGATCCAGCGCTTGAAAAGACCGTCCGCGAGCGTCTTGCCTACGAGCTCGAAGTTATAAAAAATATGGGCTTCTCCGGTTACTTTCTCATCGTCTCGGACTTTGTGCAGGAAGCCAAACGTCGCGGCATCACGGTTGGCCCTGGTCGTGGTTCGGCTGCGGGTTCCATCGTGAGTTACGTCCTGAATATCACAACGCTTGATCCCATCGCCCAAGGACTTCTGTTCGAGCGATTCCTCAATCCGGAACGTATCTCCATGCCGGATATTGATATCGACTTCGCGGATACACGGCGTGACGAAGTGCTTGAATATGTGCGAGAAAAATACGGTGCAGATCGCGTGATTCAGATTTGTACGTTTGGAACGCTCGCGGCCAGAGCTGCCGTCAAAGACGTCGGTCGCGCTTTTGGAGTGTCATTTGCGGAAATGAACGCACTCGCAAAAGTGATTTCAGATCGCCCAGGAACAACGCTGGAGGAGGCACTTGCAACAGATGAATTGCAGGGGGCCATCGAATCCAACGATACATATAAAAAGATCATCGAGATCGCACTAAAGCTAGAAGGCAAAGCTCGTCACGTTTCCGTGCACGCGTGTGGTGTCGTCATCACGCCAGAACCCGCCGTGAAATATACGGCCTTGCAGCGCGCTCCAAAGGACGAAAACACCATTATTACGCAGTTCCACGCCAAGCCGCTGGAAGCCTTAGGACTCCTGAAAATGGACTTCCTCGGCCTCAAAAACCTTACGATCATCCAGACAGCACTCCTCATCATCGAGCGTATTCACAATGTGAAGATCGATATTGAATCGATTCCGACTGACGACAAACAAACGTTCGAGCTTCTCTCACGAGGCGAAACAACCGGCGTGTTCCAGCTTGAGTCTGCCGGTATGCGCAGATATCTGAAGCAGTTAAAACCGACTCAGCTCGATGACATCACGGCCATGGTGTCTCTATACCGTCCGGGTCCGATGGATAAAATTCCGGACTACATCAAATGTAAGCACGGCGATAAAGAGGTGACGTATGTCCACAAGGACATGGAGCCGATTTTGAAGCCGACGTACGGTGTTGGTATTTATCAGGAGCAGATTCTTGAAATGGCGAAGGTGTTTGCCGGTTTTTCTCTTGGAGAAGCCGACTTGCTCAGGCGCGCTATCGGTAAAAAAATTAAAAAAGAGCTCGATGCGCAGCGCGATAAATTCATCAAAGGCGCGGTGTCACGTGGTTACACGCAGAAGCTTGCGGTGAATATTTTCGATGATGTCATCACGCCATTTGCCAACTACGGTTTCAACAAATCGCACGGTGCGTGTTACGCGCGCATTGCATACGAAACGGCGTATCTGAAGGCGCGTTATCCGACGGAATTCATGGCCGCACTTCTCTCGAGTGAAGATGGTGACACGGATCGTATCTCGATTGAGATCGAAGAAGCTCGCGCCATGGGACTCAAGGTGCTTCCGCCGGATCTCAATGAGTCACTCGCCCATTTCACAGCACTTCCGGAGGGCAACATTCGTTTTGGACTTCTTGGTGTGAAGGGTGTCGGCGAAAGCTCCATTCGCCAAATCATCGAACTTCGTGAGAAAGAGGGTAAATTCGCCTCCATTGAGGACTTTGCAGGCAGAGTGCCGAGCAAACTTCTCAATAAGAAACTCTTAGAGTCGCTCGCCAAATCTGGCGCACTCGACTGTTTCGGTGAGCGCGGCGTGCTCGTTGCTCAGTACGACAAAGTCGCAGAGTTCAGCAAATCTGCAGGAGACGTTGGCGCATCGCAGACCGACATGTTTGAGTCACTTGGACGTGGTTCTGACGGTGCAACGATTGAATTTGGCCCACAAGAACCGGCAAGCGGCTACCAAAAACTGCAGTGGGAAAAAGAAACGATCGGTCTCTATGTTTCCAGTCATCCGCTCGCTGGACTCAAAAAATATATCGGTAAGAAGGCGCGTCTCATTGAAACTCTGAACGGAGATGACGTCGGTCGTAAGGTCACTGTTGCTGGCATCGTGGAAACTACAAAAGTGCTCCACACCAAAAAGGGCGAGAGTATGGCCATCGTCACCGTGGAAGACCCGACGGGGAAAATAGAGGTCATGCTGTTCCCGCGTACGTACGCGCAGTACAAGGACATGCTCGAAAAAGCCGATTCCATTCTTGTCATGGCTGGCACGCTGGATATGCGTATGGGTCTCCCGCAGCTCAAGATGGAAGCGATGAAGCGCGCATCACTGGAAACGATGGTGGCGAATGCCAAAGCTGCTGGGATGTTCAATGAAGATGAAGCAAAAAATTGGCGTGGCACTCAGCGGCGTGAAGTCGTTGAAGAAGTGGTAGAAGCCGTAAGTGATGAAGGAGAAGTTGTCGCGGCAGTGTCGGTCACGGTCCCGATCACTCCGATAGTACCTGATGAACCTGCTCAGAATGGCACTCTTGGGCCGCTGGCGCAGTGGCTACAAAAAGACATGCCGGTGAAAGAGCCGCTCGAAAAATTAGGGCTCAAGGGATATACGCTTTCTCAGGAGGCAGCACCAACGTCCATTCCTACCATTTCCATTCACACGATTGAATTACCCGCTCGTGCGCCAAAAGAATTGCTCCTTGAGGTAAAAAACATTTTCGAAACGTTTCCCGGCAGCGAAAAAGTACAGCTCCAGATTGGTGACAAAACCATTCCGGTTGGACTGACGGTGACTATGTCTCCAATTTTCGAGAAGCGCATTGAGGAAGCAGTGAAGAGATTTCCCGCACAAGCATGAAAATCATTCCAGAATCACCTGAGGCGCTTCGAGAAGCACTGGAGGTTCTCAGCACCGGCGGCACAGTCATTCATGCGACAGAGACGTGTTACGGCATCGCGTGTGACCTTACGAATGAAGACGCGGTGAAAGATTTGTTTGATGTGAAACAGCGTCCCGGTTACCAAACTGTCAGTGCACTTTTTGCATCCATCGATGCTGCGCGAGAGTACGTGGAGGTACCGCCGAAAGCCGAAGAACTTTTTCAGACGCATCTTCCGGGTCCACTCACGATCGTTCTCTCAAAAAAGAAAAGCGCTCCACCCATTTGGCTCACGGCTGCCGGAAACGGTACCGATGCACAAATCGGTGTGCGAATTTCATCACATCCGTTCGCTATGAAACTTGCAGAGTCTTTCAGTAAGCCCATCGCAACGACATCAGCAAACTTGCACGGAAAACCGAATCCATATTCTGTTGCCGAGATCGAAGCACAGTGGGCGGGGGCGTTACTCGTCCCCGAGCTGGTCATCGATGCCGGCACCCTTCCTACCGCCGACCCTTCTACTGTTATTCGTGTTATCGGAGACACGGTCACCGTTCTTAGGCAGGGGGCTTTGCGCTTCTAGTATTTTGGCGCGGTACAGCTCTCGGACCCGCTCCAATTCCTGACGCATGCGAATGACGTCGGCTTGTTGCAAGCGTGTCGTGAGTTCGGCGCTTCTGCGTGCGGTGCGTTCTTTTAAAAATTCTTCTTCAAGCGCGTCGTAACGGAGCAAGGCGTCTTGCATACCTTCCCGCTGAGATTGTCGCATTTTCTCGGATTCCGAAAGTTTCTGCCACTGCACGCAGTTTGCAAGCAGGCTACTGATTGCGATGGCGCCTGCCGCGATCAGTGCGTAGAGCGTACGAGAGGATTCATAAGATGGAGGTCTTTCGTGTGGTACATGCTTCGACGGAACGCCTAAACCAGAGCCGTATTTATTTTGGAATGTAGGGCTTTCCAAATCCATTCCGTAGTCACGTATCGGAGCAAAGTTGTTCGCCTGTGGTGGTCGCACATCTTTGGGTGAGCCAGGGTTTCTCCCGTATCCGGGAAGCCCCATGCGTTCCAGCCTATTGTGGCCCGGCGGCTCATTTTCCAGTGCCATAGCGCATTATGGTAACAAAGACTGTCTGGAAGTACATAAAATTGTCATTGTCATCTACAGAAGCCGCTTTCGTCTGAGCTGAAGCTCCATGTAGTATTGCCCCATGCGCTGCCCCCGTTGTAAATATGAGGACACGGCCGTCATCGACTCTCGTCTCACAGAAGAGGGGCGTGCAATTCGTCGTCGTCGCGAGTGTGCAAAGTGCGAGCACCGCTTCACAACGTTCGAACGTCAGGAGCTTGCGTCGCTCATCGTCATCAAGCGTGATGGAACGCGCGAACCGTACAGCCGTAGTAAATTGGAACGCGGCATTTGGCTTTCGTGTACCAAGCGTCCGGTGACGCAGAAGAACATTGATAAAATGCTTTCAGACCTCGAAGAGAAGTGGGGCAAGAACAAAGAAGAAGTAGAGAGCGCGACCATCGGCAAAGACGTCATGATGGCGCTCTCTAAACTCGATAAAGTGGCTTACATCCGCTTTGCTTCGGTTCACCGCGAATTCAAGGACGTCGAAGAATTCAAGAAGGAGCTTGGACGGTTCTTCAAATAGAGCTCCGCTTAGAAGTAGGAGTATTCTCTCTGTGCGTTCGCGGCAAATTCGTCTTTCATCGTGCGATTGGCAACTACCCACGCCGCTCGACGACGCATGTCGTATCCAATCTCATCAGGGATCGCATCGTCAGGCACGCGAAGATCTTCTCCTGCGCCCACTGTTGAAATGCGACCATTCATCAGTAGTTCTTTATCATATGGAGTATCAGCATGGAGAAGCTGCTCCAGAAACATCAGTGCTCCCGGTTCCTCTTTCAAAAGCGCAGCATCTCCGAGCACGCGTTCATACACACGATGGAACGCTGTAGTTTCCACATCTGCACGACCGCACATCTCCTCGAGGGCCTGCATGGGGGTTCCCTGTTCAACCCAATCAAATTGTTCAGTAGGCATAGCGCACGAGTATAAAACTTTTAAATCTCCTGTCAAAATTCATCGTCTTTCACTTATACTGGCCCCCGATGCTACGCACCCACACCTGCGGCGAACTCACAGCCAAGAACGCGGACATCTCCGTGACTCTCTGCGGCTGGGTCAATACACGTCGTGACCATGGTGGACTGATTTTCCTCGATGTTCGTGATCGCTACGGCCTGACACAGGTTGTGTTTCATCCGGAGATCGCCAAAGAAATTTTCGCTGTCGCTGAGACCATTCGCCCAGAGTGGGTGATTCAGGTCACAGGAAAAGTAACAAAGCGCCTCGCCGGAACCGAAAACCCGAAGATGCCGACCGGAGAGATTGAAATCTCCGTTGAGAAGCTAGAAATTTTGAGCCGTGCCAAAACACCGCCGTTTGAAATCGATAACACGGTTGCCGTCAACGAAGAGCTGCGCCTGCAGTACCGTTACTTGGATTTGAGGAGCCAAAAGATGCAGAAAAATCTTACGCTCAGGTCCAAGGTCTTCCAGCTCATTCGCACCTACTTTACGGCTCAGGGATGCCTTGAAATTGACACACCATGTCTCATCAAAGGCACGCCAGAAGGTGCGCGTGAATACGTCGTCCCCTCTCGTGTGTACCCAGGAAATTTCTTTGTTCTTCCGCAGTCCCCACAGCAGCTCAAGCAGCTCTGTATGGTCGGCGGACTCGATAGGTATTTCCAAATTGCACGTTGTTTCCGTGATGAAGATTTGCGTGGCGACCGTCAGCCGGAATTTTTGCAGCTCGACTTTGAGATGAGTTTCTGTGAGCAGGCAGACGTGCAGAGCATCATTCAGGGGTCCATCGAATCTATCCTGAAAGAGTGCAGCCCAAAGAAACTGAAGTGGGGCAAGGTTGAAACGTTTACGTGGCAGCATGTGATGGATACGTATGGTTCTGATAAGCCAGACCTTCGTTTTGATCTTCCGATCGTCGATGTGTCGGAGATCAGCAAAGGCTGCGGATTCAAAGTCTTTGAGGATGCACTCAGTCTCAAGAATGGCGTTGTGCGCGCTGTATGCGTCCCAGGAGGTGCGTCACTCTCTCGTAGTGAGATAGATACCTGGACCGCACTCGCACGCGAACTGAAAGCCAAAGGACTCGCCTACATCCTCTTTAAAGAAGAGGGTCCGCAGTCCCCGCTTCTGAAGTTCTTCAAGGAAGGTTTCTTGGAGCAGCTCCAAAAAGCTACCGGTGCCAAGACTGGTGACGCGCTCTTCTTCGGTGCTGACAAATTCAAGATCGTCTGCGCATCGCTTGGCCGTATTCGCGTTGAAGCTGCGAAGCGTTTCAATCTCATTGATACGACAACGCACGCACTCTTCTGGGTTACGGAGTTCCCGATGTTTGAAGAGAATGATGATGGAAGTCTCACATTTAGCCACCATCCGTTCACGAGCCCGAATACGGAAGAGTGGAAGCGTCGCAAAGACGAACCACTCACCGTGCACTCCATTTGCTACGACTTAGTGCTCGACGGTTATGAACTGGGCTCAGGTTCTATTCGTATTCATGATCCAGTTCTTCAGTCCGAAGTATTCGAGATGCTCGGCATTTCTCCGGAGGATCAGAAAAAGCGTTTCGGTCACATGCTCGAAGCGTTCAGCTACGGAGCCCCTCCGCATGGAGGATTTGCGTACGGTATCGACCGCGTTGTTATGATTCTTGCCGGTGAACCGAACATTCGCGAGGTCACACCATTCCCGAAGGATCAGAAAGCCAAAGATCTCATGCTTGGCGCTCCGTCACCGGTTCCTCCTGAGCAGCTGAAGGAACTTGAGCTCACCATCGTCGAGAAGATCTAGCTTTTGAAGCAGCTGGTTTTGATAGGCTGGAAGCCATTTTTCTGGTATAATGGTGAGATGGCTGACTCCGCATTTTTCGGCTCTGCCCCAGAGACTCCCGATCCCGCTGCAAGTGGCGACCGTGAAACTGAACTTGCACGTGCGGCGGAGCTTGCTCGCAAACGTTCGGAGCGCGAGAAAGCACTGAAAGAAAAAATCAAAACTGATCGAGAAAATGAAGAGAAAAAAGCGCACAAAGCAGCCGCTGAGGCCGCATTAAAAACGCGTGAAGTATCTGAGCAGAAAAAGGAGTATCGCAGTTCGATGAAAACACGTGAGCTCGAGCTGCTGGAAGATAAGAAGCGCCGAGCCAAGCAGGCACAGCTCATCGCTGATCAGCAAAAAATTCGCGATAACCGTCATAAAGTACAGCAGGGCTACATGAAAGAACTTCATGACACGTCGCTCATTAAACAAGCGATGGAGAAGCGCCAAAACGAATTACTCGCGGCAAAAGAGGGCGAGCGGAAGCATGCCGAATATGATCATCGCTCAAAAATGGAGCTTGCGGAGCACTCTGACACCGCGCGTAAAGAAGCCTTGGAACATGAGGCGCGTGCCAGAAAGGCAATTATTGATACCGATGTTCGAACCCGCGAATACCAGCTGGAAGGCTGGAGGAGAAGTCGTCATGTGCAGGTTGAAAACGAAGCGCAGCGCCAATTTTCATTCGCAACCGCCGGTCGCCCGCCATCACAGGCTCAGCAGATTCGGGGAATGATTGAAGCACAGTTTCGCGTGAAGCGTAAAAAAGTAGAAATTGAGTGGAGCGAAAAAAAGGCCGCCATTGAACAGGAGGCCACTCGTCGTAAAAATGAAATCGACAATGATTTCTACGGAAGGAAGTCGCAATCTGAATCCGAACTACGTCGTATGACGCGTCTGCATGACGCAGAGCTCGCTCGGAAATACGAAGATATTGAGCAGAAATACAAAGATCTCCTGTACGACAACAAGTGATCATCAGGAAACGCATTCGTACCGTATACTAAAGCGGCATATGCCCAGGTGGTGAAATGGCAGACACGCCAGCCTTAGGAGCTGGTACCCGCAAGGGTATGGAGGTTCAAGTCCTCTCCTGGGCACCAGAAACGTTCTATAGTCGATATTTGTCTAAATAATACAATCATTGTATTATCATACAATGAAGACGACCGATCCGCTGAAGCACATCATTGAGCGCGGTGGTGAGTACATTGGAAGCGGTGCACGTAACGACGTCTTTCGCGCGAACGTACGTGTCATTGTCGATGACAAGCGGCGCGATATCACAATGGCATTTCGCCGTCCCAAAAACGCAGTCGCCATCCGCAAGCTCTACGACGAAGCGAAGCGTTGGGAGATGTTGATGGATGCCGGCATCCCCGTCGCGCACACCACGTATCGCCTCAATGACACCGGCACAGCAGTGTGCTGCACGGATATTACGCGCGGCGGAACGCAGTACGTATTTTCGGATACAAACAGAACTGCTGATGACGCCGAGTGGGAAGAGCGTATTGAACGTTGCGAGATCATCGGCAAAGTGCCAAACGGCCCTCAGGCGCTCATGGAGTTAAGCGAGATCGCAATCCAATGTGCTCGTAAGGGCTGTGAATTTATGACCGAGGATGCGTTTTACTTCGTCATCGATAAAAAATCGCTCGTCATCAAGCCGAGTATCGGTGACTACAAACACGTCGTGGATACGCAGCAAGATCCGCTCGAAACAGCCATTAACAATTTAGACGTTGCCCGCAATGCGGTGGTTCCCCGACATTCGGTCTTTGGGCTTTCCAAAGAGGAAATCAAAGAATTCTTTGATAGCAGACAGATCGATGTCCTTGCTGAAATCTTGGAGCTTGAACAAGCCGCGATACTCTCGGCGTAGACTATTTCTTCAGCTTCTTCTTTTTCTTCATCGCAGCGATGAGAGAGTCTGGAATCGGGAGCGCGACTTCACGCATGCCCCACGATACAAAATCCAGGATAGACCCTGCAACGTGTGTCTTCTGCTTTTTAGGTACGGGAGGCTTCATACTGATAAGACGATGTGGTGGGGTTTTTATTGCTAGAACATTTCTTTCAGCAGCGTTTGTCCGTCCATAAATGTCGTCATTACCCTGTCTCCTGCAAATGTGAGCTCAAGATCAATAGCGGCTGCCATTTCTTGTGTAAATGCGGGCATATCCTCACGCATCGCTTTTTGCAGCTTTGCGAGAAGAGGGTTTTTCATAATGCTCTCGAAAGGTTTGACCACATCCATCGTCATACGATATTTGCCCGCGCCATTTTTTTCTAAGCCAGAGCTATCCACAAATGCATCCATAAAAGTAACAAGTGCCTCAACTGCATCCTTTATATTCAGGCCGGTATCACTCAGATCGACGCCAAGTTCTTCACCGAGCTTCTTCATGTTCCCTGCAGCATCTTTGGAATCCAGCACTTGTTCAAAAGCACTACGCAGCTTCTGCTTCATTTGCTCCTTCGCGTTTTGAAAATCCTTAAAGAGTGGATCATCTTTCAGCTTATCCTGCGTCGTGATGTCCTTCTCGCGATCCTTAAATGTATCAGGGTTGGCGAGTTCTTTGTTTCGCTTCTCGAGCTTTGCGATTTCTTCATTGATCTTCTTCAGCTCTTCTTTCATCTGCTTGAGCTCCGTTTCTACTTTCGTCTTTGCCTCACCCTCGAGCGGCTTCTCGACGTTCTTTAGTTTCTTCTCAGCATCCTTGATATCGGTTTCGTTTTTACCTTTCTTCTTCGTGAGCTCATCAAGCTTCTTGTCGTTCCCCTCTTTCTCCGCCGTGATGTCTTCCGACTTCATGGTTGCGGGGTCTTTGTCGGTAGCGGCGCTTTCGCCAATCACTGTTTTTTTTCTGTTCAAGCGATCCAAAAATGACTTGAGAACCGTAATGAGTCCCATAAGGAACATCATGCCTTTCTCCTCGGGGCTGGCCATCACGATCTCATCAGTCGCGAGATTGCTATTACTCACATCGACGCCGTCCATCATAAGAAAACCTTCCACCGTATCACGCTCCTCCTCTGTGCCGATGCCCCTCCAACGCGCCGTCAGCTTGAGAATAGCTGCTTGTTCCGCAGCGGTAGGCATGGCGTTTTGAAGTGGCAAACCGTCTGGACCGATGCCGCCTGGTGCGCCATTCAAGTTAAAGCGTGTGTCGCCCGTGCCGCTCGCGGCATAGCGAGGATCATTGATGAGGCTCGGGTCCTGCTCACCGCCCTGCCCTGGAACTGCAACCTTGATCATGCCGGATTTCACGCCCGCAAGTTCCTGCTGGAGCCTGAACTTGAGTGCGTGGAGTTGATGGAGTGGGTTCGCGCTCGCCTGCATGGAGGCTTGCGGAAACTGCATCAGCATTTGGTTGATCTCAGGAGCGACGTTGCCTCGATTCATAGAGGCTCCTTTTTGATTCCTGTACTGCACTGCGTTCTGCCGAAAGCCCTGCATGAGCTCCCGAATATTACGATCGACCTGGTTGATCTTCCCCTGCAGTTCATTGATGCGATTCTTCTTTGCAATCTGCTCTGGTGGAAACTGCCTGGGGTTATACGGTGAGATCCGCGCCTGTCTGTTTGCCGAACTGGCATGTAGCCCCCGAGGATGCAGTTGTTGATTCACGCTATCCAGGTACTCCTTCACAAATTGTGGAGAGACATTAGGGCTGGAATACAGAGCATCCAAATTACGTTGGACGCCTGAAGCAATGGTATCGAGGTGGGTTGCTGCAGTTTCAGTCGCCTCTTCCTGAGCTCCATTTCTCCTTTCTACAATGCTACGAAGCAATTCTTCTGGGACCTGATCTGCGCGCATATCAACTCTACGGGGCCCCTGAGGCTGCTCGGGAGCTGGAGCGCTTTCTGCACCTGGACGGAGCGTGATATGCGTCATGCGAGCTTCACGTAGTGACACGATGCCGTCGGTTTCGAAAAAGTTTTTCATGACTAGAGTGAGGAATCGAGCTGACGTTCGATATCGGTCATGCGATCTTTATCAGCTGCCTTCAAAAATCCTGTGAGGCTTTCCATGGATGCACGCTTAAAGTCGTTGTATGCCCTGTCCCACTCCTGTTTGTGCTCTGTGAGCCTGCGGTCGTATTCCGCAAATGCACGGTTGTAGCGCTCGATGCGCTCCGTCTTCACTTCCTGTGTGTCGTGTTCCATCTCCAGTACCACCTGCGACATATTCGAAAGCAGGAGATCGGGTTCAATAGAACCCATGATCATCTCGTACAATGCATCGCCACTCATGAGTGGCGGCAGAGGCGGCAGATTGCCGATGACTGATGCGGCTGAAGATATGGATATGTGTGAAAATTGAATCTTTCTCAACATTATACCGCAAAACGCCTTTTTCTTCAATCACGTTTCTAGGGCTTTATCCGTCTCCAGCCTTGCATCCAGAGACCTCTGGAGCCCACCATACGCCCATGCTCAAACGTACTCTTCTCATCACCGCGCTTTTGGTTCCTCTCACGGCACTTGCCATAGAGATCCAACCCGCGGATTTTTACTCCGATGTTCGCGCTGGTTCTTCTGAGGCAGCCGGCATCAACTTGCTCACCCGTGAGGGAATTTTGCAGGGATACGGCGACCGTCACTTCGGCCCAAGCCGACTCGTCAATCGCGCCGAATTTTTGAAGATCGCGATTCTTGCGAGTCCCGATGGATACGAGCCAGACAGTTCTGGCCAAGGATGTTTCCCTGATGTGAAAGGTGACATGTGGTTTGCTCCGTACGTGTGTGCGGCCAAGGCCGCAGGCATCGTGAGTGGCAATGCTAATCCGAAACTTCCGCAGGATCAGTGGAGTTTCAATCCTGCCGATACCGTGACGTACGACGCTGCTCTCAAGATGCTCATACTTCTCTATCGCCATCCAATTCCAGATGTCGCTGGTGATGATTGGGCGGAGCCGTACTATCAGGCAGCTGTGAACAAAGGTGTCGATCTCCCGATTCGTATCACCTTCGACACGCCGATGACACGCGGTATGACAGCCAGACTCGCAGGTGCTTTTATGGCTGAGAATGCAGGAAAACTCGCTGAGTACAGATTGGCTGAGGCAGGAAAGTATGACGGAACGAGCTCATCAAGTTCATCGGTGAGCTCATCATCTTCGTCAACGTCATCCTCAGTGAGCTCATCTTCATCATCATCTGTCGCGCCTCTCTTCACTCTGCCGCCAGTGAGCCACTTCCTCGTTGTCGGCACTACGACCGATGCCATCGCAGATGGCGTGATCAGAAGTGTTGGAGAAAGTTCCAAAGTCCAGCTTGTACAAGTGAAACTCTTCACGGAAGTGAGGTCGCTTGAACGTCTTGAGCTCGTCACCGAAAATGGCCAACTCATTGCACAACTGATGCGCAGAACGACGGCAGATACGCCCGACTTCAAACAAATATTTGAGGCTCAGTTACAGCCAGAAAACCAATTTGCACTTCCAGCGGACACCGATGTTCGCGTTGTTCTTCGTGCAGTCATTCGCGCGGTGGAAAATGCAGGCTTCTCCGATGAGCTTCTGCAGGTCCGTACGATGTCCATCACCAAAAAAGGTGACACCACCAACCAAACTGTGAACACGCCGATCAGCGGGCCATTTGTGAAGCACCAGACGTCATTCGGTCGGCTGTTTGGCATCACACGATTATCGCCAGCCACTGCACCACTTGTTGCTGGTACCGGCGTTGTCATCGGTAGTTATTCATTCAACAGTTCTGCGCTTGCAGGGAAAAATTTGAAACTGAGGCAGCTTGTCTTCTCACTGGCTAAAAGTGGTACAGCGACAGTGAATAACTGGACGCTTGTGAATCGTGTGACTGGTGCCAGCGTTCCGTGCACCACGAATGAGCAGTCGATGACGGTCACATGTTTGGCGCTTGATCAAGCCGTAGGTGTACTGAGCGTTGGAACGCCCTTTGTACTTGATCTTAAGGCAACAGTTTTTCTCCCCGTAGGGTCGCAAGGTTCCCTTGTCGAGACATCGCTGTCTGCTGCCGGCTCACCAGAATCTCTCGGCAGTATCGAATGGACGGACGAATCAGGAATTTTCCGTTGGGTGGAAGGGCCTTCCCCCATTGTGACGGGAACGCGTCTTCAGTGAACATAATACGCAAGAACGCACTCTCCGTACGGAGAGTGCGTTTTGGTATCAATGAATAGTCGTCCGCTCGCTTAGTAGTTCGAGACGATGACGAGGAGGAACGCACCAGCAAAGGTGGTCCAGAGCGAGGAGAGGACGAGGAGCTTCTCGCGATGCTCCTTATCAAGAAGGTGTAGGCTCATATGTTTGTATGAGTATGAAGTAATATAACTATTATACTACTTTTTCTATTTTTTAGCAATAACCTTCAAAAGCTCCTTAGACATTGCTTTAGTAGCCTTTGAAGCTGCCTCTTGCCAGTCCTTGCCCTGAGAAGCGTACAAAATACTGCGACTCGCGTTCACGATTGCTCCCGTCCCGTCTGGCAGGAAGCCAAGGGCAGCATCTTCTGCAGTACCGCCTTGCGCTCCATATCCTGGGATCAAGAAAGGAACGTGCGGCATGAGAGTACGTAGGTATCTGGATTCCTCTGGATACGTGGCACCGACAACTGCACCGACTGCCGACAAGTTGCCTTTCGATCCAAGAAGTTGCGTTGCCCAGCTTTCCACCAGCTGCGCGACATGTTCGTGAACGACCTCGTCACCAATGGGAAGATCTTGAAGGTCGCCGGAACTGTCATTACTTGTTTTGACGAGTACGTAGATACCTTTATCGTTTTTCGCGCAGCGTTCCATGAACGGCGCAACGCCGTCTGAACCCAAGTACGGTGTCACCGTGAGTGCATCGATAGGACTGTTTTTGCCAAGATATGCATCTGCGTACGCTTCGCAGGTCGAGCCGATGTCATTTCTTTTCCCGTCGGCGATGACGACGAGATTTTTTTTCTTTGCGTACTCACAGACTTCAAAAAACACTTTCATCCCCTCCCAACCAAGCAGTTCAAAATATGCGAGCTGTGGTTTCACAGCAGCAGCGTCACTGGCGACAGCATCGATAATGCCGATACAAAATTCTTTTACACCTGCTGCGTCTTTTGTGATCCCATCAGGAAGCTTGGACATCACCGGATCAAGACCCACGCAGACCGGAGACGTTTCTTTGATTCGCTGCTGGAGATGATCGGCGTAGTGCATTGGTCTCAATTCTACAGTAATTGACAAACATCATCTAATCCTTATTAATAGGCCAATTTTCCCTGACTCAATGAACTCCGAAAAAACGACGATGCCAGCTCCTGAGACTGATGCCGCAACCGTTCTAGCTCGCATCCAGCCGCTGCTTGCAGAAGCCGCAGAAACAACGGACGGACAGACAACAGAGCGTATCCGTACCGATCTTCGGCAAGTGCGCTCCGATCTTTTTGAGATCGTTGTGAAGCGTTACAACGGAGATAGAGATGAAGCCGGTATCAGTGATGATTTCAGCGCAGAGTTTCGCATGATGACTGACTTTATTCAGCCAAAACCGAAACAACCGAGCCGCCGATTCCCTGGCATCGAATTTAAAAAACAGGGCGATCGTTAAATGCCAAGTTGCTGCCGATACTGCAGTGCCTCCGCAATATGATTGATGCCGATGTCGTCGCTATCGGCGAGGTCTGCAATCGTGCGTGCGACTTTGATGGTGCGATGATACGTACGTGCTGAGAACTGCAATTTTTCCGCAGCTTGTTTCAGAAGTGCTTGGCTCTTGAGGTCGAGCGGACAAAATGTTTCGATGTCGCGCACAGTCATCTCTTTATTCGTGGAAAATCCTTGCGTTTTGAAGCGCGCAGCTTGCCGCTTTCGCGCAGCGGTGACACGTTTTCGGATGGTTGCACTTGTTTCTGTTTTTGGGTCACTTTTGCGCTGCAAATCCGCGATGTCCACAGGCTGTACGTCGATCGTGAGATCAATACGGTCAAGAAGAGGAGCGGAAATTCGGCGCTTCATTTTCTCTGATGATGCCGAGCTGTACTGCGGCGGATTCATGGCACCAACCAAAATAAAATCCGCAGGAAATGTCACTGTTCCCTGCGCACGGTTGATGGTGATCTTTCGATCTTCCATCGGTTGCCGCAGCACTTCCAATACCTGTGGCGGAAATTCTGCGAGCTCATCTAAAAATAAAACTCCACGATGCGCGAGAGAAATCTCCCCTGGCATCGGGTGCTGTCCACCGCCGACGATAGCAACACCGCTCGCCGTGTGATGCACCGTGCGAATAGGCCGCTCGCTAATGAGTGGCGTCGAAGCCGGCAGTAAATTTGCGACCGAATAAATGCCGGTAACTTCTAAGGATTCGTCCTGCGTGAGAGGCGGCAGAATACCGCGCAGAGCGCCTGCAAGCAGTGTTTTTCCTGATCCAGGAGCACCAGACAACAGGACGTTATGTCCGCCAGCCGCTGCAATTTCAAGCGCGCGTTTTGCGAGTGCTTGGCCTCGTACATCGGCGAAATCAATAATATTGAGTGGCATTTCTGGAGCGCATGCAGCAGGCAAGATCACAGGCGGTGTCATGGTGCCGCTGAGGCACGCGATCACATCTTTGAGGTGATCCACCGCGATGACAGTGAGTCCGGGAACGAGCGCGGCTTCAGCACCGTTTGCAGAGGGCACGACGATCTGGGTCAGGCCATGTTTTGCGCATGCAAGTGCGCATGCAAGAACGCCGGACACATGACGAAGTTGTCCATCGAATGCGAGCTCTCCAACAAACGCCGTTGTTGCCATCGTCTTTTGCGGAATATCGATGACGGAGTTGCTTTGTAGAATCCCAAGCGCGATCGGAAGATCGAACCGTGAACCTGTTTTGCGAATATGTGCCGGAGCAAGATTCACGTTCGTCACGCGTCCCATCGGGATTTTGTATCCTGATGTTTTCATCGCCATCATGACGCGCTGCTTACTTTCCTGGATTGCCGCATCGCCGAGTCCGACGATTTGAAATTTTGGTTCGCCCGCAGTGGGAATGACGCCGATTTCAACGTGGATCGGTAGTGCGCCAACGCCAACGGTGGTGAAGGAGGTGAGCTGTGTGAGCATGTCGAATGGGAGAAAAAGAGGTGACGAATGCTATGGTGTACTTTCGTACACCTTTACGCAAGAGCATTCAGAAGACGTGTGCCTGAGACTGTGGTGTAGTGGAGCTCTATGACCATGACAACAGCATCTACCGGACGACTAGGAGAAGCGCTTGCAGAGGCTTACCTACGCTCACGCGGATTTCATATTCGTGAGCGCAATGTTCGCTACGGCCGCTTTGAAATCGACATCGTTGTATTTGACCCCGTCGAAAAAATGATTGTCTTTGTCGAGGTCAAAACGAGAACAGCTGCAGATACTCGGTACCCCGTTCGTACGATGGTCGATGGTCGAAAACGAAGTGCCATGAAGCAGGCCATTTTTCGTTGGGTGGAGCGTCATCGGTACGAAGGTTCCGCAAGAACGGACATCGTTTGCGTTGCAGGAGGTCAGATTGTCGATCACGTCGTGAATGTAGGCGCAGATTTTTATTAAATAGAATTAGATAACATATAATTGTTTTTGTACATTCAAGGAGCGCGATCAAAAACGATAAATATGTTACAATAGTAAGATTTCCACATACCTAAATAGCAATATTCCTCAAAAAGAACGGCGCAGCGATACTCACAGTGCTTCTGGCACTCGTGATGATCGGAAGTGCTCTTCATTCTTCAGCTCCGTCGCAGGCTGCGGACTTAGTGTGTGGTGACGGTGACAAAGAAGAGCCGGAAGAATGTGATGACGGCAACTTGCAGAGCGGTGACGGTTGCAGCAGCACGTGCAGCATCGAGCTCTGCGGAAATCTTTCCATCGACCTCAACGAACAGTGTGACGACGGCAACTTGCAAAGTAACGACGGCTGCAACCGCTACTGCCAGATCGAATTCTGCGGTGATCGCGTTATTCAGCAAACTCGTGGAGAGCAGTGTGACGACGGTAACGGTATTTCCGGCGACGGCTGTACCGGAAGCTGCAAGCTGGAAGGTGCTCATGATGCAGCATCTTCTTCCTCCGAGCCGACAAAAAATCAGCAACAGGAACCTGCAGCGCAGCAGCAGCCTCAACCACAGCAGCAAGTACCCACCATCGTTATTTCGCAGGCTCAGCAGGCCAATCTATTCCTCGGTACTGAGGCAGGTGAGGATTACAAAAACTATCTGACTCGTGAACAAATCATCGAACTTGAGACGATTGTGAATAAACTCGCAAACGGCCGACGCCTCACGAAGCAGGAGCGTGAATGGGCAGTGGAGCTCTACGCTGCATTGCAAGATGCGCGGTCTGCAGAGCGCACGCGCTATACCGATCTCTTGAAGCAGTTCATCTCCACACCGATCAGTACTGATGTTGTGGAAGAGAAAGATTTGAAGAAGTCGAATCTCGTCGATGTAGAAGTTCCAATTGCTATCGATGAATTGAAGCGCGCCGTGGAAGTGATTCGTCGTGGTGATTTGCAGAGCGCAGTTGGTGTCGATATTGCACGTCTCAAGCGTCAGGGTATTGATCTCGCAAAAGACGCTCCGTCCGGATTTGAGAATTATCTCACGCCGGGCAACCGTCCTATTTCTGTCTTCGCAACACTGAAGGCACTCAAGGAGGCATCGGAAAAATACGCTACGACAGATGTGCCAGCTTCGCTCACACTTGTGCGTACTGAAGCGCAGGCTCTCAAGCAGGCACTCCCTCTCTTTGAGCAGGAGTACGGACTTGATCCGAAAGATATGGAGCCGCTCCTAACTGCGATTGAAAACGTCAGTAAGGAAGCAACGAAGCAGGATACGGAGCGCGTCGTGTCGGCTATCAACCGCTTCCTTTTGGCGCTCGAACGAAACAAAGCTATTTCCAAAGCGGACATCGCAATCTTTGAAATCAACCCGACGCATGCCGCAGCAGCAGCTACGCGCATTGCAGAAACTGCAGGACTGGCGGATCAGGTAGCAAGTCTCGACAACATCGTCCCGTTCCTTGACGGTCTTTCGGCAGGCGCTCCTGTTGAAGCAAAAGATAGCTTCGAACGTGGCACGATCGTGCAGCAGAGGAAGGCGCTTCTGGACTTTATCGCTGTTGATGAGCGTATTGGAGAACTGCGCGCCGTACTTCGTAGTGACGGACGCACGGACTTCGATACTCGTTATGAAGAACTGCGCGCAGACATCGCTCGCGCAGGTGACATTGTAGATACCGTGACGTTCTGTGACGACTCTGTGCCTGAAGCCATTCGCTGCGCCGACGAATATTTTGTTGATTTGCAGGAAGCTGTTCGCGGACGTAGTTATTTCTCCAGACTGATCGGAACTCTGCAGGATTATTTCGACATCGGTTCATGAGCGAGGTCATCCCACCAGTCACTGGCGTCTTCACAGAATTGCCTCATATGGCACCTGTGGCAGTACCTGTAGCCGCTGAAGGCGAGCGCAAAGCGCTTGATCTAGCGGTCTTAAAGCGTGGTGCCAAAGACTATCTTGATTTCCTCGATACAACGAAAGAGGTGTTTTACGGTTACCTCTATCATCGCACTGGTTCCGCTGATCTTGCGAAAACAATCCTCACAGAAATTTACTCAGACATTCTCGTCCGTGCGATGTCTTTGTGGTGGTTTGGCACACTCAGCCTCAAGCTTCTGCTTGATGCTGCAGATCAGGCGCTCAAAGATCGCGATATCGTCGCAGCTGATATTGGTTCGATCTATCTGCCAAGCCTCGTCTGGCTTTCGGAAGCGGAGCGCCAGTCGGTTGCAACACTGCATGACGCCCTCTGGTCGCTGCCAAAAGAAGCAGAGCGACTCCTCATTCTCTCCATGCTTGTAGGACTGAGTGACGAGCGCATCGCACAGGTACTTCGGATGTCAGCAAGCGATGTTGCCTCGGAGCTCAAGACAGCAAAAGATTTCCTTCTGACGCGTTGGCAGCCGACATCGACCGTTGCAACCAAGCTCCAGTCACTCGTCTTTGTTCCTGCGCTGGATATCCGCAGCGAAACGAAGCTACGTTTCTCCGTCGTGGAAAAATATAACGCTCTCCGTTTCCGACGTTATCAGTGGGTGATCATCGGAGGACTCTTCGCTGTCATGAGTAACGTCATCGTCGCGTCTGTTCTTGCGTTTGCCGTCGTCACCGCTCCACCATCATCACTACGCGCTACACGCACACAGGTCGCATCACTCGATGCCGTGCTTCTGAAGCGCCAGATCGCACTCGATCAGGCCAAGGGTTCTGTCTCCGCACAGTTTAAAGAAGCACAGAGGCTTGCCGCGTACGATGTCTCGCGCGATTTCACCGCTCTCGGTCTCGCATCCGCACTTGAATCTCTCAAGGCTCAGCAGGATCAGGAAGCCGAAGTTGATCATCTCATCAAAGTCATGCAGCGCGCTCAGACCGCAATGGCACCTCTCCTGAATCCTATCGTCAAACTTGCCATGAATGATGCGAAGGCGATGTTTGGTTGGCTGTAAGCGAAGCCGTACACCGATGTCAGAAGGTTTTTTATCGTGCAAGAAAATAAAGGCAATACAAAGCTTCTGCATGCAAGAAAGAGAATGTTCTTAATGCCGTCTTAACGTGAGACGCCTATTCTTTATCCGTACCCGCAGACGTCATGAATATTCTCCTCATCGAAGATCAAGCAAAACTAGCTGCGAATATCGCGGAATTTTTGAAGACCGAGACGTATGCCGTGACGGTCGCAAGTGACGGCAAAGATGGTTTTGAAAAAGCGATGACACAAGAATTTGATCTCATCATTCTCGATATCAACTTACCCGGCATGGATGGGTACGTCATCTGTACGATGCTTCGCGAAAACCGCAAAAATATGCCAATTCTCATGCTGACGGCTCGCACCAAACAACAGGAAATTATCCACGGTCTGAATATCGGTGCCGATGATTACCTGACGAAGCCGTTTGATTTGGACGAACTTCTTGCTCGTGTGAGAGCACTCCTACGCAGAAAGAGCGAAGAGAAAACCCCGATTCTGAAAACTGGAAAAATCACCGTAGATACGAACACACGCGAGGTGCGCAAAGATGATATGAAAGTGTCGCTCTCGCCTCGTGAGTACGCGCTGTTTGAATATTTGCTCAGACACAAAGGCCATGTGCAGCAGCGTCCCAGCATCATCGAGCATGTGTGGGGAGGTCGTGATGACCTCATGTTTTCCCAAACCGTCGATGTCCATATCGCCTATCTTCGGCGTAAGCTCGGCAAGAGCGTCATCGAGACCGTACCCGGTCAGGGTTACATGATTCCAGCCTCCGCGTAGCGAGGCTGTCCGCCGTAGTCCCGCATTTGCGGGGCGTAGGTGGACCAATTGCTATGCTACGGCTGGCAAGCCCACTCAAACCTATGTTCAAGCGCATCAGCTATCGCATCGCACTGCAGTTTACCGCGTTCGTGTTGGGGCTCTTTTTACTGAATGGCATTATTTTTCTTGCTGCAGACATTACGAATGCACGGCGCCAGACGCATTTCCGTCTCTCTCGTGAATCCTTCGCCATCATTCGGCATATCGATCATCCGAGCTTCCCCGATATGCACCCTGAGGATCTGCCGATGCCGATGCGGGACCGCGTGCGCTTCATCGATGCATCGGGCACGACGCTCTACGCAGGACGGTATTTTACCGATTTACCTTTCTCATCCGGACAGGGATTTTCACGCATGCGCATCGAAGAAGATGACATGAGCGTGCTCACGATTCCGGTGATGTCCAATGGCAAGCTGAAGGCCTATGCGCAGATTGCGGATATGGAACGCCTTAGACTGAAAGATCTTCCACTGCGCGCGTTTCTCTATCTTATTGTGAGTATCTCCGTTTCCGCGCTCACGTTCATTGTGGGCATTTTCTTTGCGCGCAGGAGCTTGAAACCTGCGGAAGAAATGATGATGCGCCTTGAGCAGTTTACGCAGGATGCTAGCCATGAACTGCGTACGCCGCTTGCAGCACTGAATTCATCGCTCGATCTTGCGTTGAAAACTGGAAAGCACCAGGAAGGCCTTCATTCTGCAAAAGACGATGTGAAAGACATCACAGTTCTTGTGGAGAGACTTCTTGAGCTCGCACGTATTGATAAATTTGTTCTCATTGACGACATGATTGATTTCTCGGCGTTGGTCACCGATACGCTCGAAAAATACAGTCTCATTATCAAGGAAAAGGGCATGGTGCTTGATACGGCTATTGCAAATGGCGTGATGGTGCGTGGTGACAGAGCGCTTCTCAAGCAGGTGCTCTCCAATCTCCTGATGAATGCTGTGAAATTCAATAAGCCATCCGGAAGCGTGAAGGTCCTACTGACAAAAAAAGAACTAGCCGTCGCCGATACGGGTATCGGTATTGCCCCCAGCGATATTCCGAACGTCTTCAATAGGTTTTTCCAGGCGGATACATCGCGCGCCAAAGAAGGCTTTGGCCTCGGCCTCGCACTCGTACGTCGTATCGTTGAGCTTCATGGATGGGGTATCCGGGTTGAGAGCACGCTTGGCAAAGGCACGACATTCCGTATCGCTATTCAGAAGGCTTGAGCCATTCTTAACCATCTCTTAAACCCTACCGAGTACAGTGCTCGTGTCCGCTTGAAGGAGGCAAAAGTGTGGCGGGCCACCGACTCTGAACCAGATAGGTTCCGTAGACCGCCGCAGTACGGGAGCACTTGCGGCGTAGTGAAAGAGAGGTAGCCGGTCACGTGAGGGATGATCGGTTGCCATAGGAGCCTCGCACGGTGCGGGGCTCTTTTCTATGAAGTGTAAGGATTTTTCTCGGTACTCGTCTTAATGTCGTTAATCCTTCCCCTCCTCATATGACGCTCGAACGACGTAACACACTGCTCCTCGCAGGACCGACCTTGGCTCTTGTGCTCTGGATGAGCGCTGAAGCTGCATTCGCCATGTTCCCAGAAGATATCGGACGTTCACCGTATGTACCGCCAACAGGCACGACGTCTTCCTCTTCTCCTGCAACTGCTCCATCTGCAACTCCGTTTTCTACGAAGCAGTTTCTCGACGTCACTCCATCGCACCCACAATTTGAAGCAATCGAATACCTCCGCACGCACAACATTCTCAAGGGTGACTACACTGACGGTAAATTTCACCCAGAAAGGCGCATTCGCAGAGACGAACTTGTGCAGCTTATGACGAGCGAGTTCCTCATGGCAAATCGTGACAACTCATGTCTCAACAAAAACGGTGCAGGCATTCGCCTCTTCAATGACGTCACTACTGATACCATTCGCGCTCTCGACATCTGCAACGCCAAAGTTTCCGGCATCGTCCACGGATACGCCGACGGCTACTTCCGTCCGACGCGTCTTGTGAGCTTCGTAGAAGCTGCAAAATTGGTCAGCCGCATCTTCCGCGTCAGTCAGGAACAGGGAGACGTCGCCGATCAGCGTTGGTACTTCGTCTATGTCGACTCGCTCTCGAAGCGTAACGGCATTCCGACGTCCATCCGTTTCCTCGGTCAGCCAGTCACTCGCGGTGAGGTTGCCGTGATGATCTATCGTGCAAAGATGAACATCACGAACCAGCCATCCCAGAGCTGGGAGAACTTGAGCAAGTAGTTGTATCGTTCATCGGTCTCAACCAGGGGAACACAGTGTTCCCCTGTTTTTTATGAGTCTCGTCGTTCTTACGATATTGCCACTGTCGATGTCACCAATAATTTTCACGGAGATCGAACAGCGCAGGAAGCTGTCTGACGCGACCCTCTTGGCAGATGTGTTGCTCACCAGCTATGGCCAGAGTTCGCAAATACGGATCATCGAGATATGCAAATTTGCCACTTAATTCATGGGCATTTCTCCGTGCCCGAAAATCATCAGCAGCTCTGCGAAAATCATCACAACATTTACGGAGTCCTATCGACAATATGCGCTCGATGGTCGCTTGAATCTGACGTTCAACATCTGCTGCAGTCTTGACGCTTGGAACGGCGTCCAAAGTTTGAGTGACAGTGTTTTCGGGAAGAATGAGAGGCATGCGAAAAAAAGAGTGCCGCATGCTAATACAAAGAGAATCCTAAGAAAAGCCCAAGGCTTAGGGCACACGAAGGCTCCATAAAAGACTCTGATTCTGTGTGTTAATGATGGCGGAGCATTCTGCATGCTATTAGATTGCGTAGGAAAACACTTATGCACCGTGGCATGACTATTTAAGAGGTGGCGACTACAAAGATGAAAAAGTGACTATTTTTACATTCAAGCCATCCACTACGCCAAACTTCAAGGTACCTTCAGAGGAGAAGGTTGGAGCTTCCACCAACGCATCAAACTCACTTCCAATACGTATGCCATTGCGCAGCAAACGATATCTTCCATTATCCTTCGCGATATAGAGGAGGTCTGATGTATTCGGAGCGAACTGCATCCAAAGAACTTTTTCATGACTACTCAAGGTTAGACCATTCACAATCACCTGTGATAAAGCTACTCGTTCAAAAGGTTGTTCAACCAATCTATACTCTCCAATTTGTACCCCAGGCTCAGATTTACTTCGGTCGATAGAGGTACCTAGGTATCCAAGTTTTTCGCTATCAGGGCTAAAAGTAAGCATCGAAATATGGTCATACGATGCGATGCGTTCCATGTTTTTATAGAGAGTCCATCCTGATTTCGTGTTATAGCCGCTAAAAGCAATACTTTCTCCATCAGGACTTACGATCACTGCATCGGGGAGGTCCTCATCCCCCACGCTGCCATGGATTGACTGAAACATTGGGGGGTAGCCACGAAAGTCTGTCGTACTCGCAAGGTTTGGAAGCAGGCTCTGAAACGGCCCCACCTTCTTTCCATCCCACTCCACATAACTATCGACATATGCTTCGCTGTTGTCAGAGTGAGTTACGACAGCCAGGCCCTTCTTAGTGAAGTATGGAAAATCTACCCATGGGTGGGCATCTTGAGGCTTGCCGTTCACAATTAGCCTCGAGGTAAATGCTTTCTCGGGATATAGCCAATCATCTTTTGCCTCACTTGGGTCTACTAGTTCGGGGTACACCACAGTTTTCCCATCGGGACTAACACGTGGGAATCGAAACGCTGTTGTGTAAGTAATAAAACGAGCAAATAATGGGTCGTTACATGCGAATGGGCGGCTGGTTTTACCAATAATCGCAGTACAGTCGAAGTTATATTCTTCGCCTTTCTCTTTAATATTTGTACCTATGTATAGCAACTCTCCTTGATTCGATAAACGTGGGAAAGAGATATTAGAATTGAATGTTTTCTCGAGAGCTCCATTTATCCACATCGCCTTTCCTTCTAGGGTGGACGAACCAACAGAGTCCGTTATCTCTGGATTAATTCCAGGAAATGCGAGCGTGTTCGATTGAGCGTCATAAGCAACAGGCTGACTATTTCCCCATGGTGCAAAGGCTGGATAAAGGCCAACTAATTCTCCATCAACAATGTCTAATGCCCAAGCCTCATTTGCATCCGTGAGACTCAGGAAAATCACACTACGATGATCATTTTGTTTCCAAACAAAAGAAATGAAAATACCATTGAAAGGTCTTTCGCCAGTTTTTTTGTAGTGTAGTAGAAGGAAAACATCTCCAAGAGACAAGGAATTTAGCTTGAGCTGAGAAGCCAGATGTTTAAGTTCTTTCGGATATACTCGCTCAATCGCACCTGTTACAGATGCTTCGACTTGGGCGTCAGACCAATTCAGATATTCCTTAAGCTGCTTGGACATTTCACGCTCACGCTCACCCTGCTTGATCACAGCCTCTTCAATGCTATTGACCGGAAATGTCGGGAAGATACGTCGTTGGATTGATTCGGAAATCATATTTTGCACTATGGGGCTGATCTTTATCTGACCCCACTGATTTGATAGAAACAGATGGTCTCCTGATCCAAATACAACAAGTGGCGCGCTTCCATCTTCACTCACAGAAGCCGCAAATCTGTCATATTTTCCTTTGTATTTTCCATCAATAAACAATTCAGTGTCACGGAAGCGATTTTTAATGTAAAAAACAGAATGTTTGTTATCGCTATCCGTGAGTAACTCGAGCGAATCCAATCCATCGGTTCGGTATGTTTCAAGTGTATGCGGTAGTGAGAACAATGATTTACTGCAGATTTCCCCCTTCCCGGAAGAAGAGCACCCATCCTCACTACTTGTCTGTTGAGCTGTTTTCGTTTCTACGCCTGCAAGTTCTGCAAAAGTTCTCGTAGGCTTGTCATCTACCGCTGTGCTGAGACGGAAGATTATTTCCGCCATTTCCCCGCGAGAAATGTTTTGGCTGAATGATTGTATTGAGATGGGGATGGCACTTTTCATTTCCAGCGCAGAAACAAAAGGTTTATACCAAGGCTGCGCATCCTTCTCTATCTTCAGGCTCAGGGCAATCCCAATCATTTTTGCGGCTTCGACAAAATTAACAGGTTTTGAGGGCTGGAATGTAGCATCCGGATATCCAGCTACAATCCCTGCCTTTGCAGCAGTACAGATATAAGGGGCGAACCACTCAGAGCGAACATCTGAGAAACAGTCTGATCCAGAAACATCTTCTTTGTGTAGGAAGCTTTTTACGAGAATCTTTACTAACTCTGCACGATTAATTTTATTCTCGGGTCTAAATGTTTTGTCGCTATACCCTTCTACAATCCCCTGATTCCGTACATACTCAATTGCCTCAGTATTTTTGTTGTTATTATCTACATCAGCAAATTGAGCCGAAACGTTGAGCGGAACCAGATTGGTGCCAATGAGGATTGCGGTGACTAATCCACGTTGTAGATACGTGAAGCGGTGATCCGGTAATTGTGTGTAGGATGCAAGCATGACCCAAGTCTAGAAGTTCAGTACCTCTAAAAATACCCCCTCCCTACGCGTTTAGCGAGGGTGAGAAGATTTGCTTCTATCGGAAGCCAAAAAGAACGTTCTCTCCCCCTTTAGAACAGCTCTAAGGAATCAGTGTCATTCACACTTTATTCATGCGGAAAAACACTTTTTCGAAGGAAGTATTATAAATCTAAGCGGAGCTAATCTCGCGCTTGCAAGATACGGTTCCACACAAAAAAGCCTTTGATTCTGTGTGTTGATAATGGCGGAGCCAACGGGACTCGAACCCGCGACCTCTTCCGTGACAGGGAAGCGCTCTAACCAGCTGAGCTACGGCTCCACACGAGTGGTACATTTTCTACGTGTCACTAAAACGGTGTCACAAAGGATCAGGCGGTGCTGCACTCTATTGCAGCCGGGAAAGAGTAGCAAACAAGCCCGCCCATGACAATGAAAGCGGACAACCCAAAAAACAGGCGCAACGGGGGTTGCTGCGCCTGAATCTCTCTGGAAGTCACGTTGTGACGAGCGCCAGAACGCGCGTGTGAAGCCCTTCGTCAGGGACGAGGGCGCGGACAAAGTCCGGCAGTTTGCCGACGAAAATGTCGGCAGCTGAAGGATGTAATGTCCGCTGGAAGCCGTTGGCTGCGGTGAGCAGTCGGCTTGCAAACAATTCGCTGGTCATCGTTTGACCGGCGGTGTCGCTAAGAGCTTTGAACAGATCGTCGAGGGGAATGCCCAAGACGCTCGTAAGACGTTCTTCCATGACGCGACGCGTGGGGAGTTCAATCATTGAACGTGTCTCCGTACAGAGAGGATGTCTCCAGCCGAACGTCGGCCAGAGGCGCCTCTCGGAAACGATGTGAAAGATCAGCGCTCTGTGTTCCAGGCTTTCTCGCAGTACTCGCGAATCGCACGGTGCGTGTTAAATGTTCCAGCAAGTCCAATGCTGCGCTTCATGCGGCGTGCCCAGCGGATGTGGTCTGCGTACTCGTACTCCGGAATCACTTGGTACTGCAATTCGGTGTACAAGTCTTCAGCGTCGATGGTGCGCGTGTCATCTGCGTCGAGGGCTTGTGACAGTGGCCCAATTCTCCAGCCAGATTCCGGATCAGACGCGTACGCCTCGATCCACCAACCATCGAGCGTCGAGAGGTTAATGGTTCCGTTCACAGCAGCCTTCATGCCAGATGTTCCTGATGCTTCGTGTAAACGCGTCGGAGTATTGAGCCAAACGTCGGCACCGGCGACGAGCATCTTCGCCAGGTCAGGGTTGTAGTTCGGGATGTAGACGATTTTTATTTTGTCTTTGAGCTCTCTCGATCTCTCGATCATGCGCTGGATCACCTCCTGTCCAAACGGATCGGCAGGGTGCGCGTTACCAGCGTGGATGATCTGCACTTTGCCTCCACAGACCTGCACGAGACGCTCCAGGTTTGTGTAGATGAGCTCAGGGCGCTTGTACGACACGACTCTGCGCGCACCGGCGATAGTGAGAACGTTCGGGTCGAGCGCAACGGGTGCAAATTTATTCGCGTGGTCGATCAAACGTTTCTTGGCGGCTTTGTGCGCTGCAAGAAGTTCGGCATCTGGAATGTCACGGCAGTGCTTACTGAGTTCCTCCGGCTTTTCGTGCCAACCTGGTGCGTACATGTCAAAAAGTTTCTGCATCTCTGGACTCGTCCAACGTCCGAGGTGAACACCGTTGGTGATGAAGCCGATATCTTCACCAGGGAACATACGGTTACTCACCATGCCGTGCACTTCAGAGACACCGAAACTTTTTTTCGAGAGATGCATCGCAAGGTGCGTCATCGAAAGCCCATCTTCTCCTGAGATCTTTTTGATGTGCCACGGCAAATTATCGCCAAGGACTTTCCAGGCCATGTCGTACGGAAAAACGTCGTGTCCGGCTTTTACCGGCGTGTGCGTTGTAAAGGCGCAGGACGGCTGTACGGCCTCATCTTTAAAGTCGCGTTCGCGCAGGAGTTCCAGTGTCAAAAGCGCAGCGTGTCCTTCATTCATGTGGTACGTACCGATGTCTTTCTGGTCATAGCCGAGTGAGCGCAGCATGCGTACTCCCGCAATACCGAGTACACCTTCTTGCTTGAGGCGCATGTATCCATCACCGCCGTAGAGTTGATGTGTGATCTTTCGATCATCGAACGAATTTTCTGGAAGATCGGTATCCAAAAAGAATACTGGGACTTTGTGTCCTCCCCTTCCATTGATTGTCATAGCCCACACACCCACGGTGACTGCACGACCATCAAGCTGCACCGTCACTTTGTTCGGCATCAGACGCATGTGTTTCTCCGGTTTCCAGCTCATCTCTGCGTAGGACTGTGAACCATCATCGCGAATCGTCTGCTTCATATAGCCGTGCTGCCAACGCACGGTCATACACGCTGCATGCACTCCCATGTCTGCGGCAGACATCATGAGATCAGCTGCAAGCATGCCGAGTCCTCCGGCATAGGTAGGGATTTCAGCGGTGAGGCCAATTTCCATCGTGAAGTACGCGACGCTGAGGGGTGTTGGCATATGTTTGTTATAACTATTATACCATATTATTAGTATTATTGATAGTACACTCCCCGCTCTGGAAGCGGCTTCCGAGGCTCTTTTGTTCGTCTATACTCGGATCATGATTGATCCACATATCTTTCGCGCGTACGACATTCGAGGAAAGGCGGGAACACAACTCACAGAGGAGGCGTGCTACTTGATCGGCCGTACTTTTGGCACGGTATTGCAGGAAAAATACGGCAAAGAACATCCGCATCCGACGGTTGTTCTCGGTCGTGACGCGCGCACACATAGCCCAGTGTTTATGGAAAAGATGTGCGAAGGACTGATGCAGTCAGGCTGTGAAGTTTTTGAGATCGGGCAGACACCGAGTCCAGTGAACTATTTTACTATTTGCAACGGACACTTTGATGCTGGTGTGCAAATCACCGCGAGTCATAACCCGAAAGAAGATAACGGTATCAAGCTGCAGCTGCGAAATGCAGAAGCGTACAGCGGAGATGATCTCCAAGATTTGAAAAAGCGCATCGAGAACAAAGTTTTCACCGATGCAGCCGGATCCAAAAAAAGTTTTGATGCCATCACGCCATACGAAGATTTTCTCGCAAAACTTTTTGCAGGTGCAGGCAAAGGAAAGACCATTGTTGTCGACGGAGGTAACGGAGTCGCAGGCCCTGTGTACTGCTCTGTACTGCGGAAAACAGGCGCGCTGGTGCATGAGCTCTACACTGAGCCGGACGGTACGTTTCCAAACCACGCTGCTGACCCGAGTAAACATTCCACACTGAAAGAACTGCAGGAAAAAGTGCGAGCGGACAAAGCGGACATCGGTTTTGCATTCGACGGCGACGGTGACCGCACTGGTATCGTTGATGAACAGGGAAACATCGTCACTGCTGATCAGACGTTGCTGCTGCTTGCGCAGGATCATTTGGTGCGGCACAAAGGTGCGCCGATTATTTTTACGGTCAGTAACTCATCACTCCTCGAAACCGAAACCAGGAAATGGGGAGGCAAACCGGTGATGTGCAAAGTCGGACATTCATTTGTAGAACACGCAATGCGTGACAACGGCTCTCTTCTCGGTGGTGAGCAGTCTGGGCACTTTTTCTGTGGTGAAGACTATTTTGGTTTTGATGATGCATTGGTGGCTTCTTTGAGAGTTATTTCTATTCTAAAAAATGCAGAGCTCCCCTCTCCCGCAGGGGGAGGGGTTGGGGGTGGGGGCCTTCCTGCGGCAAGGCATATATCCCATCTCATCGCAGAGTTTCCAAAAGTGCATCAGACACTCGAGATGCGTCCGCATTGCCCTGACAATCTGAAGGCTGAGATCGTAGCGAACGCAACGAAGCATTTTCAAAAAACGCATCCGGTTATTACCCTCGACGGTGCGCGCATCGACCTTGGTGATGGCGCATGGGCAGGCATCCGCTACAGCAACACGAGCCCATGTTTGAGCATCTGTATTGAAGCCAGAAGTGAGGCGAAGCTCGTGGCAGTAGAAACGGAGGTTCTTTCGCACCTCAGAACCTATCCGGAGATCGACTGGAAGCGCTGAACTCGGTTTGTCGAATGTCTTTCAAGACCAACTGCTTTCTCATGCAGTGGAGATGCTGGATACTGACCCCCTGTGACCGAAAAACTTTCCCTCTCCGGCAAACGTTGGATGTTGAAGCGCAAGACTACTGCCCCCGATATTGCGGCCATGCTTCGCAGTGAGCGCGGCATTACTGATCAAACTCAGGCAAAGCTCTCCAGTCCATTTCTGTTTTCGGATATGGAGAAAGCGGTGGAGAGAATCGAACGTGCGATTGCAGATGGCGAAACAGTTGCCATCTTTGGTGACTACGATGCTGATGGCATAACCGCAACTGCCCAGCTTGTGCGGTTCTTTCGCCGAAGAAACATCGAACCTGTTGTTCATCTGCCTGATAGAGCCAAAGAAGGCTACGGCATGAAAATCGTCAGTATTGACGCTCTGAAAACCAAGGGCGCTTCTCTCATCATCACGGTGGATACCGGCATTGCTGCGCACGCGGAGATCGCACACGCGAAAAAGTTGGGGATGGACGTGATCGTGACTGACCACCACCGTCCACAAGGCGGCAGACCCGATGCATTCGCTGTTATTCATCCGGAAATTCCGTCGGCATTTCCTAATCCGCACCTCGCGGGTGCCGGTGTCGCGTTCATGCTTGTGCGTGCGCTTGAAAAGATGAGACCGTGGGACGGTATCGATCTTGATATCGCACTCGCGGCTATCGGTACGGTCGGGGACTTGGTGCCGCTCACGGGTGAGAACAGACTGCTCGTCATTCACGGCCTGAAGTTTCTGGATAACTTGCCGCCGTCACCGCTCAAAGATTTCGTCGACAGCGTGCGCACGACAGGGCTGCTCACAGCAACGGATATAGCATTTCGCATTGTTCCGCGTATCAATGCCGCTGGACGTATGGCGCACCCTCTGGTGGCCTTGGAGGCGCTGCTGGGTGGTGGTGAGTCACTCGAAGAGTTGCACCGCTTGAATGGTGACCGCAGAACGTTCGTGGAAGAATTGCAGGAAGAAGTCATTCCACTTCTCGACACTGCTGACGCATTCCTCGTCATTGCATCCGATCGGATCACTCCCGGCACTGCGGGACTTGTCGCAGGTCGTCTCAGTGAAAAATTTGGACGTCCGAGTTTGGCCGCCGCCATCATGAGTGATCTTGCGGTCGGTTCTGTTCGTAGCATTCCGGGGATTGATCTTATGGAGTGCTTAGAGCATCCGTCGGTCAAAAAATTCCTCAAAACATTTGGCGGACATGCGCAGGCCGCGGGTTGTACCTTCGCCCCCGCAGATGCTGAGGCACTCAAAAAAGCGCTCAATGCAGTTCTGACCAAACGAGGGGTGTCCGTCGACACGCTTCTGCCGACACTCGAGTTGGATGCCACACTTGATCAGCGTCATCTCACGATGGCGTTTGCAAGGTCGCTGACATCACTCGCGCCGTTTGGTACTGGCAACGCCGAACCAACGTTTCTTTTGCCACGACAAACGTTAACCGATCTCCGTACCGTTGGATCAGAAAAATCGCATCTACAAGCTAAAGTAAACGGTATCCAAGCCGTTGGCTTTCGCCTCGGTTCGTGTATTGATCAGCTGAATACATCAACACTCGTCGATATCGCGTGTCGTATCAGCATCAACAATTGGAACGGACGCGAGTCAGTGCAGCTGGTGATCGAGGATATTCGATCATCGCAACTTTAAACAAAAAAAGTTGCCGCGAAGACAGGCTCTGCCTGTCTGGAGCGACACCGCTTAAGGAAAAGAGAGTCCGCGTGATGAGGAAAACTACGTTTTCCTTTCACGAATCGTTCAGACCGGAACGAGTCCGCCTTCCATCTGGAAGACTTCGGTCACCGGAGCCTGAAGGGCCATGGCGACTTTGTAGGCCAAGAGAACTGACGGATTCGTTGCACCACGTTCAATCGACATGATCGTCTGCCTGCTGACACCGACGCGAAGAGCCAACTCTTCCTGCGTCATACCACGCTCGAAACGAAGGCGGCGGATGTTGTTGTGCAGGACGGCGGGCATGAGTGCGGGGGAGAATCTCGTACGCGTATTCGGTACGGAGTGCGGAGGCGATTGTACATTTCTGACGGAAGCTCGCAAGTATTTGGAGACACGTTGATTTTTCTTTCTTCCGCAAAAAGTTGCGTAGTGACCATCTCATAAAACCTAGATCACGCCAGACGGAGTTTTTGCGCAGCCTCTGCCAAATTCGATACGATCCATTGAAATGATCCCTTCTCCGTTCCACGGTATCTTCTCGTCCGCAGTCAATGCGGGGAAGTCGGAGACAGCGCCGCGTATGCGTATGGCGGATGAAATGCCGATTGTTCCTCAGGAGCAACCAGCGAAAATTCCCACAAAACAAACCGGTGTTGGGCAAGTAGCTCTCGATATTTTTGAATACGAAAACTACTACATCTTGAAAGCTCCTATTGCAGGCGTTCGTTTGTCAGACATCGATATTGATATCCAAGACAGCACGATCATCATTCGTGGAGCGCGTCGTCAGACAGACACGATTCCAGATGATCAGTACTACATCAAAGAATGTTTTTGGGGCGACTTCGAGCGCAAAGTAACGCTGCCATGCGCCATCGACCCGCGCAAAGTGAAGGCAACGTTCAATAAAGAGTGCATCCTCAAAATTCTTGTACCGAAAGAAGAAAAAATTAAAATCATCCGCATTAACGATTAACAAATTCGTGAAAGGGGCTCTTTGCCGTGCGGGTAAGTTCGACTATTCTTCTTTTCCTATGGTTCTCAAGAAACTCTTCATTATCGGTGTCGTTCTACTCGCTGCATGCGGAGGCAGTGCTACGCAAGGAGCAGCTGACTACGCGACAGCGGTGAAGTACATGCGTGGTGAAGGTGTTGCGAAAGATGAGCAGAAGGCCATGGAATATCTTGTGAAGGC
>JAYTPR010000139.1:0-4627 GCA_043747095.1 Candidatus Peribacterales bacterium | reverse complement strand
CACCACAAGACGGACTCGCATGGGGACGCATGGTACAAAAAGAAGTTCTCCAGATGACAGCGCTGTCGGTATCAGTCGGTATCGCTCCAAGCAAGTTGCTTGCCAAAATGGCTGGCGAATACCGGAAACCTGCCGGCGTAACCGCACTTGCAAGCGACGACGAGATCAGAAAATTCTTGCAAGATCGTCCAGCAGCAGCCATCCCCGGCATTGGCCGCCAGCGTGGTACAAAGACCGATGCACTCGGCTGGGTGACAGCATGGGACGTTGCAACCGCTCCAGCCCCTGAGATCATTCGCATCTGTGGCAGGCCAGGAATAGAGATGCAGCGTGAACTACTTGGCGAACGTGTGTACTCAGTAGCAGAAAATATTCTGCCGCCAAAATCTATCTCGCGCTGTCGTACATTCAAGACAACAAATAATCCGACAATGCTGAAAGCTCACATGCTCAAGCACCTTGAATACTGCACCCTTAAAATGCGTCGATGGGAACTCGGCACAACCGAGCTCTCAGTTTGGATACGCACACCGGACTTCGCGTACCGCGGTGCGCATCGACGAATGGACCGTGTGTGTACGACAGTCGAACAACTCCTCGGACCTGCGCTCTCGGCACTCGGTGGCCTCACATGGCACGGCAGCAGATGGAATCAGGTCGGACTCGCGCTCTACGGATTCAAACCCGCAGATGCGCAGCAACAGTCTCTCTTCGAAGACCCAAGTAAAGCTCTGGCAGGCGAACGCCTGCAGGAAGCAATGGACGGACTGCACAGCAAATACGGACGCGATAGCCTGACGCGGGCCGCCGCACTCTCCGTCTCGTCGGGAACTCATAAAGATTTGAACCTACCGATAGTCGGGTAAGAGACACTTGCTTACTCCCCGCAACCGGGACGCCGCGTCCCGGATACCTATACTGCAAAACTGACAGTCTGCGACGCGGCGTCGCAGCTACGGAATTATGGTACGCAGAAAAATCTTTGCCTACTATAGCTGCTTCAACCTCTCCTCAATCTTCTGCAGCTTCCCTTCCGCCTCCGTAAGCTTGCCCTTCTCCGCATCGACCAGTTCTTTGGGGGCACGATCAACGAAATTTTTATTCTGAAGCTTGCCACCGAGTACCTGCACGTACTTCGAAAGCTCTGCCTTTTCTTTTTCAAGGCTGGCTTTCAGTTTTACAGGGTCAAAAAGGCCTTCAAGCGACAAATGTACCTCGATATCGGCAAGGAAAGCGCTGGCTGCGTTCTCGTGCTTCGCAGGTTTCGCATCGATCGTGAGATTTTCGACGTTACCCATGCGCATGATGTGCTCACGCTGTGACCCTAGGAGAGCAGCGTGCTTCTTGCTGTGAATAATGACCGTGATTTTCTTCCCCGGCTCAACGTTCTGGTCGGTGCGAAGCTTGCGAACAGCTGTGATGACATCGATAAGCATCTGGAACTCGCCAAACGCCTTTGGATCTTTGCGTTCAGCCTTCACTTCCGGCCATGCCTTCGCGATGAGCATGCCGTCTTTGACCGGTTTTACCTGAGACCACAATTCTTCAGTGATGAATGGGCAGTACGGATGCAGCAGCGTGAGCAGTCGGCGGAGCACATGAACGAGAACGGCGTGGTTTGCAGTACCTTTTGAAAGTTCTAGGTACCAGTCACAGAATGTATCCCACGTAAAGCTATAGAGCTTCTCTCCAGTCTCGCTGAGTGCGTAGGTTTCAAGGCCTTTCGTGGTGTCTTCGATGAGAATTTCTGATGCATGCAAAATCGCACGGTCTGCGAGCGACAATGTCTCGGCGTCTGGAAGTGTTGAGATGGATTTTGGATCAATCCCCGCCTGTTCGCACTGCATGAGTACGAAGCGCGAGGCGTTCCAAAGCTTATTACTGAAGTTTCGGTACCCTGCGATTTTCTCTTCGTAGAGCCGTGAATCCGCTCCCGGACTCTGGCCGACAATCATACTCAGACGCAGTGCATCTGCTCCGTACTTTGCAATCATATCAAGCGGGTCGATCATCGTCGACGGATCGGATTTGCTCATCTTTTTTCCCTCACGTGTACGAATGAGGCCGTGAAGATAGACAGTTTTGAATGGAATTTGTCCGGTTGCGTACGTCGTCATGAGAATCATGCGAGCCACCCAGAAAAAGAGGATGTCGTACCCTGTCTCCATGACACTTGTCGGATGAAAGGTCTGAAAATCCGGACTATTTTTGAGGATGTCTTCAAGGCTCAGGTTTGCATCAGCGGCCAGTTTTGGATCTACGAGTGTCGACCACGTCCACATCGCTGAGCTGAACCACGTATCAAGCGTGTCAGAGTCTTGTTCAAAGCCTGCACCAGGAGACTCGGCACTAACAACGGCCTCATCACCTTTGTACCAGACAGGAATGCGATGCCCCCACCATATTTGACGAGAAATACACCAGTCACGGAGATTATCGATCCAGTGAAAATACGTTTTTCCGAAACGATCCGGAATGATCTCGATATCACCATGATGCACGACTGAATGCATGATCTGCTTCAGGCTCATCTTCTCTTTTTTCTTTGATCCTTTGGGCTGCCAATCAACAACTTCTTTATTTACATCAATAAACCACTGAAGCTTGATTTGTGGCTCAATAGAGCCACCTCCGCGCTGTGAGACTGCTTTGTTATGAACATAGTTCTCATCAGTTTTCACGAGAAGTCCTTTTGATTTCAGTTTTTCAACGATGAGCGGACGAGCCTCTTCAATCTTCATGCCTTTAAACTCTCCAGCGATGTCGAGCAGTCGTCCGTCGAAGCCGATGACCTGCTCTTTTTCGAGTCCGTGACGCTCGGCGATGTCAAAATCGATCTTGTCGTGCCATGGCGTGATCGTCATGACACCGGTTCCGAATTCCATATCGATAGATTCATCTTTGATGACCGTCGCACGTACTGGACCGTTGATCCACTCAGCATCAAACGTCTCACCGTGCTTGTACTTAGCGTAGCGCTTGTCCTTTGGGTGCATCACGACGTACTTATCACCAAACTTTGTTTCTGGGCGCGCTGTAGCGATCTGAAACGGACCGTACTG
The DNA here is from genome assembly GCA_043747095.1 of Candidatus Peribacterales bacterium. Taxonomy (GTDB): domain Bacteria; phylum Patescibacteriota; class Gracilibacteria; order Peribacterales; family Peribacteraceae; genus JAGORY01. The sequence goes on along the minus strand of JAYTPR010000139.1, from coordinate 1,565 downwards.
AAATGTAAAAAATGCACCTTTCTCCTCTTTGTACTCCATTTCATCATCCGACACCGTGGTTTGGAGTTTCGGGTCCCAGTTGATGATGCGATGACCACGATAAATCAGCCCATCTGCATGCATCTTCTTAAAGACTTCATTGACGCAACGATTGAGAGACGGCTCAAACGTGTACCGCTCACGGCTCCAGTCGCAGCTCGAACCCATTTTACGAACCTGTCCGCGAATCGTGTTCTTACTGCCCTCCACGAACTCGGCGATCTTCGCGATCAGTTTCTCGCGACCAAGTTCTTTGCGCGGATCTTTCATACCGCCGTCTTTCAGCTGCTTAATAACGACGTTCTCCGTAGCGATGGCAGCATGGTCAGTACCCGGAACCCACAGCACCTTCTTTCCTTGCATGCGCGCGAAGCGAATGAAGATATCCTCAAGCGCAAGCATCACCGCATGACCAAGATGTAGCTGCCCCGTCGCATTTGGCGGCGGCATGCTCACCGTGAAAGATTCTGCCTTCGGATCGCAGGATTCGGGCTGAAAGGCACCGCTCTTCTCCCATACATCGTAGATGCGGTCTTCCACTGCCTTTGGATCGTAAGCCTTCTCGAGCACGTGTACTGAGGAAACGAAGTATGCAGAGAGTGTACCGGAGCGCCGTTTTCGGAGCACGTACATTGCTTCTACCAAAGCCGAAGGCAGTCGATGTCACTCCTCCCCTTTTCCGTCGCAAGCCAAAGAGGAAATCTGAGTCTGATCGATATTGAAAAATCAGTCACTTTTTTCTTTGATGTACGTCACAGAATAGTAAAATGATGAGCATGCACATGAAAAACACGTGGTCGGCAAAAGAAACTCGTCTCATCTACGAGCGTCAGCCGTACATGGGACAATGGTGGGAAGAAACAAAAGGCTTCCAAGTTGTCCAGCCAGGCAAGACTGTGGGCGGCAAGGTGACAACGAGTGCGGTGAACGGTGTTGGCAAAGCGCTGGTTGGAGTCTCAACAATCCTCGACCGTGGCATTGATGCACTCACGAACCCGAAACCGCCCGAAGCGCTACGCGACGGCGATATTCTGCCTCGGACGCAACGCGATGTGCGCCAGCTTTTCAAAGGAATCTTCAGTAAAGACGCGATCGAACATCCGATCGGTACCGTTGTTGCAAGTGGCATGCGCATCCTCAACGCAACAACCTCTCTCGCAACGGACGGTATCCAAAAACTCGGTGGCGGACATAACTCGTCGTCGTACCACACCGCCGCGTGAGCCTAGATTTGATTCCCGCTCCCGTCGAAAATTTCGCCGTGGCTCACCCGGGCATCGTTCATGGTGCTCTCGTTGTTGGCGGAGTCGTACTCGCAGGCGCACTCATTATTGGAGGAGCTCGGTTTGCGATGAGAAAACTAGGAGTGATTTCCTAAAGGAAATGTAAAACCTCACCAGGGGCAGGACCCGAAAACGAAAGGTGGGGGCGTGTGGTCTGCCGACTGAGCGAAGCGAAGGAGCGTGGGATTCGTTTTCGGTGCGCTTTCTTTGCTACTTTCTTTGTCGGGCAGACAAAGAAAGTAG
>JAYTPR010000138.1:0-7907 GCA_043747095.1 Candidatus Peribacterales bacterium | reverse complement strand
GACCTTGCCACTCCACTGGAAAGCGGCGCAAATATTTTGCGCATGGATACGTCGCACGCAACGCTCCTTGAGCACTGGATCGATGACATGGAAACACACCTCTCGCCTCTCACAAGTTTCATCCTACCCGGCGGCTCGGCTGCCGGCGCCAAGCTCCATGAAGCACGCACCGTGTGTCGTAGGGCAGAACGGTGGATCGTCGAACTCATGAACTCCGAACCCGTGACAGAAGCGGTCATCGTTATTGTGAATAGACTCAGCGACTATTTGTTTGTCGCCGCACGATTTGTGAATCATAAACTCGATATCCCCGAAGCGGTTGTCAGCATTCCGAGAGAAGGCGATACCGCAGGTCTCGCAAAGACATCGTGGTCCACAACATCGTCGATCAAAAAGACAGCCAAGAAGATCCTCGACCGTTTTTTCCGAGCATCACGAGCTAAAACGTCGGAAACGGCAGTGAAAAATTGAACCAGCAGAACACTGCAAACAAAACACCGAGCGGAACGAAGATGGTCAGAAGAAGCAGGAGTGACTTTTTGCCGCGCGAGAGTGACACATACAAGCTGCTTCCGCCGTACAGCATGGCGATGAAGAGGATGGGCAAATCAAAGATATGCAAATATGGGGCGCCAACCGTAAAAAGCCCGCGCTTCACGAGCACGAGCACAATGATCAGCAGAAGACCGCAGGTATAAAACAGGAAACCCGATGCTTTGCGAACTGCGTCCATCGTCAACATGGTACTACAAAAAGGCGATCGCTACCTGCGACTCCCGGTCACTCTATTTGGTTTTCTTCTGCACCGTGATGCGCTTCCTGCCCTGGGCACGACGGCGCTTCAGGACCTTACGTCCATTCTTTGAGGCTGAACGTGCAAGGAAACCGTGCACGCGTAGACGCCGACGCCAACGTAACTTACCAAGCATAGAGCCAAGAGAGGGTACAGAATCATCGAAAGAAGCGTCAAGGGGAACTGAGACAGTTCGTACCACGCCCTTTGAGCGCTGAGATAAGCTCATGACGGTACCTTTTCCCCATCTACGTATGAAATACCCCGCAAAGCCCGCTACAGCAGATGCGCCTATTCTTGATGTCGTCCAAAACCGCTGGAGTCCGGTCATGTTTGACCCCGCTCCCCTGAGCCCTGAACAGATCGCTTCGCTGTTTGAAGCGGCACGTTTTGCCGCAAGTTCGTACAATGAACAGCCGTGGCGTTACGTCTACGCCGGGAAAAAAGATGCTGGTCGTGAGGCACTGGAGTCACTTCTTGTAGAAGGCAATGCATGGGCAAAAAATGCTGGAGTACTGATGCTCAGCTTCGGGAGAAAAACGTTTGCGAAAAACGGAAAGCCAAATCGGCATTATTTTCATGACCTCGGAGCAGCAAGCGCGATCATGACGCTGCAGGCCACCTCCATGGGACTCATTAGTCATCAGATGGCTGGCTTTGATACCGACAAAGCAAACTCTGTTCTCGGCGTTCCGGATGATTTTGAACCGGGCTCGATGATGGCAATTGGGTACGCTGGTGATCCTGCCAATTTCCCAGAAGACATGCGACTCCGTGATGAAGCACCTCGCGTGAGAAATCCGCACACAAGTTTTGCGTTCCGCGACAAATTCGCAGGCGCATAAAGAGATGGAATTCAGAGCATCTCACCTCTACACTCCGTTTCGATGTACTCACTTCAGAAACTTGGTTCAGGCTTGCCCGTTCTCACCGCCCCTACAGACGGAACGTCTGCCGTGACGGTACTGGTATTCGCAGGAGCGGGCTCACGTTATGAAATTCAGAGGAACCGGGGCATCAGCCACTTCCTAGAACACATGTTCTTCAAAGGCGGCAAAAAGTACAAGGATGCGGCGAGTGTCAGCATGGCTATCGATTCCGTTGGCGGCGACTTCAACGCATTTACCGGAAAAGAATACGCCGGCTACTACGTGAAAGTGGCAGCCGAAAAAGTAGAGCTCGCATGCGATGTACTGAGTGACATGCTGCAGAATGCAACATTCCCGCCGGAGGAAATCGAGAAAGAGCGCGGTGTCATCATCGAAGAATATCGTATGTATCAAGACACGCCGATGTACCAAGCAGGTTGGGATTTCGAGACACTCGTCTACGGTGACCAGCCACTCGGCTGGGACACAATCGGTACCGAAGAAGTAATTCGCACGGTGACGCAGAAAGATTTTCAAAACCACAAGAATGAGCTCTACACGCCCGATAACTTGGTTCTGACGTTTGCGGGAAAGATCGATGATGCGAAAGCTGCAAAGCTCGGCCAAGACTACTTCGGTGGCATCAGTGGAAAAAAAGTTGGTGCGTTTGATGCAGCAAAGAAACACGAAGGCGAGCGCATTTCACTCACGACCAAGCAGACTGAGCAGGCTCACCTCGTTCTTGGTGTTGAAGCTGTGTCAGCTTTGGACAGTGATCACTTCGCACAGAAACTTCTCGCCGTGATCCTTGGTGGCTCGATGAGCTCGCGCATGTTCCTCCGCATCCGCGAAAAGCGCGGTCTTTGTTACTACATTTCCACCGCAACGGATAACTATATGGATACCGGACTTCTCTCCACCCGTGCTGGAGTGGACCAGAGTCGTCTGCACGAAGCCATCTCCGCTATTCGCCACGAATACGAAGTGGCTGCAAAAGACGGCATTACAGAGGAAGAGCTCCGCCGCGCCAAGGATTTCCTGAAAGGAAAAATCACACTCTCCATGGAAGACTCTGAGGAGAGGGCTCACTTCTTCGGTAAGCAACAACTCCTCTACCCCGCTGTCCGCGACCTTCCCGCGTACTTCGCCGAAATCGAGAAGATCACGACAGCACAGATCAATGCACTTGCTGCAAAGCTGCTAAAAACCGACCGCCTCCGCTTGGTTGTTATTGGGAAGGAAAATGATAAGAAAAAGCTCGAAGAATTGATCAGAGGTTAATACTCGCGAGTAAACTCTGCGATTGGCTAAATAACATTCTAGGCAAACCTCCTCCCTCTTTTCGGCTACAATGGCCTATGAGGATGACTATCTCTTACTAATTCGTGAGTTTATTCACAGCGCAGAATATTGACACTTCTTTAAAAAAGAAGTATAATAATTAAGTTATGAGCGAAAAAAATCTACATGATGAACTGCTCAATAAAGCAGGCGAGGCCGTGCCTCAGAAACCTTGCCCAGATACGATGGAAACGGTCCAAAAAAATCTACCTGTTGTGCGCACATTACTAGAAGGGGCATTGATGCCTTCGAACGTCTCTTCCCAAGCCATCGAGCAAAAACCGTACAAGGGACCAACGCCATCAGAAACTTTCGTAACGAGTGATGCAGAGTTTATGGAAGGCACCGAGTTGGCAGTCGAATTGATAAGGGAGATGAACAAACAATTCGCGCAACATCCGCCAAGCATGGAGTGCATTCATCTTTTTGCTAATACGATGTGTGACGGTTTGGAGGAAGATGAATCGACAGATCTGAAAAAAATATTTATTGAGTTCATGGAGGGATGCATTAAAAACGATATATCGGCGAAAGCTCTGAAAGTAGCTGTGATAAACTTTGTGAATAAAGAGATTCTGATTTGGGGAGGTGGCTTCCTTCCATCTGACATCTTGGATCAAGAGGACGACATGGATGTTATGAGCAGCATTAGAGGAGTTCACGAAATGCAACGGTTTGATTCTCCAATGGGCGAAATCGAGGTGCTGTACACCGACTCAATAAGTGGCAGAAGGGGTAAGGTAAGTTCCGACGCTCCTCATTACGATAGAAGGGTCGATCTCGTACATATGCCATGCTTATTCATTGTTGAAGAAGCCACCAATGCGGCCCTACACGGAAAGAGTGGAGCGCACGCAAAAAGACTTCAAGACATACCTGGCATTAATTGTCGAGAAGTACTTATAGACGCGGAATACTACAAATCGCTGTGGAAGCGTCACGGGACTCCCGATCTAGGGTCAAGGATCGCAGCATCATATTCTTCATCCAATCCAAATCGAAGAATCTTAGAGAAATACAAAGAAACTGGTCTGTACCATGCCATTAACAGTGTTACGTTAGCCGAAGAATTGCGACATTCTATCGATTCTCGATACGAGAAAAAGATTCATGGTGAGCAAGGAAGTGAAACCAATCCCAGCTTCATGTCTTCGTCCGTACTATTCCATGAGGACAGCATGATACGCGAAGGATTCCTCAAGGCTGGTAATAAGGAAGCGTACGAAAGGAAGAAGCTCAATTCGGCAATGCACGAACTTATCGCAAAAATGACCGCTTGTGCCGTGTGCACCGATCCAAAATTGCTGATCGACCACCTGAAGCAGGTGCTGAACACATCCAGAATCAGGACAGCGAAAAAATCTCAAACGTTCCGCGATGATTTGACATCCCAGGAGAGTAAAGACGAGGTTTCGGGGCACTCACTTGCCTCAAAAATAGCAGCTACAATGTTCGGCAGGCACTTTGGCATGCCCGAAGCCGGTGATCTACACATCGATGCAAGCTATGATTACCTCGCTCTTTGTAAGATTTTCGAAAAAATAGCGAGCAAGACGCCGGAGGAACTACGACTTGCTGTTTGCAGTATGATGAATCCGCAACTTATGATCCCGGTCGACTGTGCACCATTTCCTCAGATCGACGACCAAGGACGAGTGATAATGGCTATCTAATTTTATAAATCAGCAGCAACTCCTCTACCCCGCTGTCCGCGACCTTCCCGCGTACTTCGCCGAAATCGAGAAGATCACGACAGCACAGATCAATGCACTTGCTGCAAAACTCCTACAGACCGACAGACTTCGTCTCGTCGTCATCGGCAAAGAAAATGACAAGAAGAAGCTCTCTGAGCTCATCGGGGCATAGGGTTCGGAGTTGTCAAAAATCCTTCACTCATGTAAAACATATGAAACTTCTTTCGCCTATCTCACTATGGAACGCACTCTGATTCTCCTGAAGCCTGACGCCGTCGCTGGAAAATTCTGCGGCAAGGTGATCGATAAGTTCGAATCAGCCGGATTCACGATCCGCGGCTGCAAGATGATCAGCCTCACACCTGCAATCCTCAAAGAGCACTACGCACACGTTGCAGATAAGCCGTTCTATCCTGAGATCGAAACGTTCATGTCCTCGGTTCCCGTCATCGCACTTGTGCTTGAGGGTGATGACATTGTCGCCAAAATGCGTGACATGCTTGGCGTCACAGATAGCCGCAAGGCTGCTCCAGGTACGCTGCGTGCAACGTTTGGTAAGGACGTGATGGTGAACGTCGCTCACGCATCTGACTCCAAGGAAACCGCAGTTACGGAGATCGCTCGCTTCTTCAAGAGTGACGAGATCTTCGCGTACTAAGCGCCTACCGAATCCTTCAGGAGTGCTCTGATTTCACGCTGCAACTCTTCTCGTGTGAGTGCCGCGATAGCATCAGGATGATCCACAAACGCTCGCAGCGTTTCACGAAGAACACTATTCGGCTTATCCCAAAAGTCTACAGAGTTGTGTGCCGTAGGTTCCTTGGCGTTACTCATAGAAATTCTATGGATCTAACGATGTACACCCGTGCCTGTCTTTGGCTTCTCGCTTTCTACCTTCTTGCCTGAAAGCACAGCGATGGCAGCCTCAAGCTGAGGATCTTTACCGGCGCGGTATTCGTCGGCACTGCGGTCAATGATGATGTCCGGCGTGATGCCTTTCTTACTGATGTCATGACCGGCGGGCGTGAGCCACTTGGCGGTCGTCACACGAAGTGTGGAACCTCCTGGGAGATCAAGAATTTCCTGCACCGTTCCTTTGCCGAAACTCTTCGTACCGATGACCGTTGCGCGCTTCTGATCCTGCAATGCGCCTGCTGTGATCTCCGACGCACTCGCTGACCCTCCGTTAATGAGAACAATAAGCGGCGTATCGGCGAAAATCGTTTGGCCGCTCACGCGATGGAGCTCAGGTGGCACATCACGGCGCTGTACCGTCACGACATCTCCAGACTTCAGGAACATCGACACCAAATCCGTCGCACCATCTAAGTAACCTCCTCCATTGAAACGCAGATCAAGGACGATGCCCTTCACATCCTTCGGGAAAGCTGCGAGTGCTTTCTTCATCTCAGCGATGGATTCATCACCGAACTGATTGAGAATAACGATGCCAAATGTTCCCTGTGGAGTCGCCTGCGTTTTCGACTCAACACTCGGGATATGAATGGCGTCCCGCGTGACCGTCAGAACCACGAGATCGGGCTTACCTTTGCGCTCCACAGCGATCGTAACCGTGGAACCTTTCGGTCCGCGGATCATGCCAACGACTTCATCGAGAGACATGCCATCAAGCTCTTTGCCATTCACTTTCATGACAATGTCCTGCGGCAGTAAGCCTGCTTTCTCAGCGGGCGAACTTTTAAGCGGAGCAATGACAACGACTTGGCCATTGATGAGATCAAGTTGCGCACCAATTCCCTCCAGCGTTCCAGAAAGAGCGTCTTCAAACGTCTTCGTATCCGGTGGCGTCATGAACACGGTGTACGGATCACCAACCGCTGCAACAAGTCCGCCAACAGCACCGTAGACCATCGCGTCCATTTTGAGTTCATCAGGCGTAACGTAGTGACGCTCCAATAGTCTCCACACACCCCAAAGAATAGAAAGATCCACTTCTTTTTCTGGATCTGTCTCCACTGTCTTGCCACTTCCGGAGAGTGCATACAAATCTTCAATACGCTCACGTTCGGAAAGAAGTTCGTGCGACTGGTAACTAGCACCGATCTGAAACCCAAGCGCAAGAGCGATGAGCGGGAGAAGGCCGAGGATAAGCGTGCGAAGAATCTTCATAAAATTACTCGTGTTCTAGGAGGTGGGAAGTATAGAGTGAATCTATGCGAAAGACACGACAATCAAAGGCGCCTGCCAAGCCAAAAGAAGCCTTAAAGAAGGTTAAGAAGGCTTCAAAGCCAAAAATACCTGATGTCGATGCATCGATGAACGTCATGGAAATTATTGCGCTCCATCCGGGGGCCGCGGATATTCTTGGCGCGTACGGACTTCACTGTTTTCAGTGCGCGTTTAATACGCTCGACTCACTAGAAGTCGGCGCCAAATCTCATGGACTCACGGACACGGACATTGAAAATATGGTGATCGACATTGAAGAGTTGCTTCGCTCATCCCCTGTCCCGCCTGCAGTGCTCACGCTGACAGAAAGCGGAGCCAAAGCTCTTCTCGATATTGCGAAGGCCGAAGGAAAAGATACATGTTTACTTCGAGTCGGAAGTGATGACTCGGGCGGATTTTGTATGGAATTTGCCGAACTCACACTCGCGGATGACAAAACATTTACGAACGCTGCAGTAAAAGGAGTCGCCATCATCGCGTCACCACAAGCACTGCACAGAGTGGGAGGAGCGACGGTGGATTTTCGTGAAGGACGATTTAAGTTGGATTTGCCGAAGTCTGTATCCGCAGGATGCAGATGTGGAAAGGGAGAATGTGGATGTAGAGGATGACCTGCTACGTGTAGAATGAATGTATGGTTAAGTTGCCGATCACGCTGGAACGCAAACTGCACACCGTCTTCCCCAAAGCGCGCGAACGCGATCAGTTTGTGGCAGAAGTGATCAGCAAAGCGCTGGAAACTCGTTCATCGGTAGAAGCAGACCAGCCTCTCGCCATCGGCGGAACGCTGCACCTGTTCTCTGATGGCGGTTCACGCGGTAACCCCGGTCAGGCGGCAATCGGCTGCGTTCTTATTGATCCACTAAAAGGAGAAACACTCCGTGAGTATGGTGAAGCTATCGGTATTCAGACCAATAACATTGCCGAATACCAAGCTCTGATCACGGGACTCAAGATCGCAAAGGAATACTGTCCAAATCATCTCATCTGCCACCTGGATTCTGAGCTCGTGGTGAAACA